>JBBTYO010000076.1:0-3348 GCA_038061735.1 Patescibacteria group bacterium | reverse complement strand
GAAGTTGGCTTTATTATTCCTGTAATCAATTTGAAAAGGGTGCTTTTACCAGCGCCATTTTGGCCCATAAGAGCCACCTTCATGCCGCGACGCACTGAAAAACTAACCTCGTCTATAATTGTTTTGTCCCAGCCAAAGTCAAAGGAGACCTGTGAGAACTTGATAATCGTTTCCAGAGTACCTATTTTACCAATTTTTTTGACTTATTTCTTAGCATTACGAAGCCTGCCACAGCGACTGCAAATAAAATAACAGCAATCAATGGTCGATAAGTTATCCAGGCAATCGCAATGACAACACTGCCAATGATTATGGTTAAGAGACCTGATACAAGTCCGACTCCTGCCCCAATAATATTACCGATAAATGGAATGACACTTCCGATGACGGGAAGAACGCCTAAAATCATATTAAAACCGATAAATAAAAGAAGTGCTCCAACAAATCTTAAAATCCAGGTCATGGTTTTATTGGACTCTTGGGCGTTTTTAAACATTTCTTCAGCGGTCGATTTTCCCAATTGAATCATGCTGATTGATGAACCATTTTTTGTTTGGTAAGGTACGAGCATATCTCCAGATTGTTTATAAATAACACTGATATCTTGAGGTGCAATAATTTCATATTTAATACGGGTATTACCAATTTCAGGAGCAGTGACATTGCTGGTTTGATAATAAATTGTATTACCAACCAACTGTAATTGAGCGGATGAGGTTGTATTTTTAGCATCAAACATTTCCTGCGGGATGGTAAAGGACTTATAACCGGAAAGCGCAGATAACAGATCTTCTGAAATCGCGTATTCTCCTACAGTTACTCCATTTGAGAGCCATTCCTGATCTAAAAAAAGTTTAGAAGAAGGATTTTGATGTGTCTCTGGTTCTTTAAAGTTTGAAGAGTCAATAAGTTTATCTGACCAGTCTTTAGCATATGTATAGGTCGTCGTTGTCTCGGTCCCTCCACCTAATTTTTGGATAGTTTTACTTTTTGATTCTTCTTTCCATTGATAAACCTCAACAATTCTTTGCATCTTGAGAGCGCTTGCACTAATTCCAAATTCTCCATCGGTCAGTAGGTTAGGGGATTTTGTCATCCCGGAAAAATGAATAAGCTTACCCTCATTTTTTAAATCTTTTTTATCAGGAGAAACTGAGACAACAACGGAAAAACCTTCCTTGAGATTTTGTTCAGTCTTAACAGCCCGTCCTTCATTCCAAAACAGTAAAATGATCGCTCCAATGATAAGTAAAAACCCAATAAAAATATTTTTAAATGAATTACCGAGTCTGGAAAACCAAGAAGTTGAAGTCGTTTCTACTGTGGTCATATAAATAATATTATCATAAGTTTAATATTTTTTGGTGACGAATATTATAAATATCCTCAATAACCTTTTCAATCACAATATCTTCTGTTGCCTTAAAAATTTCTCTCGTAATAAACATATATTCTTTCTTTGGCAAGATATCAGCTAATTTTTTAAATCCAAATTTATCAACAAGTGTTTTAATCAAAATGGCAATTTCTTCAATATTTAATCGAAGAAAAATTGTATTAGCAATAACTTTGTTTGATAAAGCTTCAAGCATGTCAAAAAAAATTTTGATCTGTTCTGGTTTCGAATTTATCAGAATCAAACCAATAATTGTTTGTATATCTCTATTTACCTGTTCTTGTTTATCAAATAAATAATTAAGTTCTTTTTCTTTGAGAGTATTATTTAACAATTTTTCAGATAAATGTTTAGCGATCTTTCTATAATGTTGAATAATATTTGTAAATCCGGTGCCAGCAATTGGCGAACCCATAAGATCTGTATCTCCAAAGAAAAAAATATTATCTACGGCATTTTTTTTAACTTCACCCATTGGTATCATTCCATAAACCTCCCTGACCATTTTTTTACCTTTTAATTCATCTTTTAAATAACAGTTTTTTATTTGGTACTCATGAATTGCCTTTAACGATTTTGGGTCAATATTTTCTTTTGAATATTGGAATGTATATATTAAAGCCTGATCTTTATTTGCAGGAAATACTTCTAGTAAGTTTAACGGGAAATCATTAGTCATAATTTCGGCAATGCAAACTTCTTTATTTGTTAAGGAAACGTTATATACTCCACCATATACTGGCAAATAAAAAATTTTGTCATAAATCTGATTTTTTGTTGTTAATTTTGAATCTATTCCCGAGCAATCAATTAGCAAACGAGTTGAGAAAATACCTTCGCTTGTTTTGATATTTATACTATTTTCTTTTGTTTCGATAATATCTATAAAATTACAATTTTCCAAAACTTTAGACCTATTGTCTTTAATAGCTTTATCAAAAAAATTTAAAACAGCTACATCGTCAACAGTTGCGATCTTGTCATAGAAATAATACTTTTCTTTGTCTAAAAACTTAAAATAACATTTATCAAAACTTGTAGAAATAAATTTTTGCAATCCTGCGTCTTTAATTATGGATTCTTCTGTAGTCCAAGTTTTGTGTTCTTTTTTTATCTGACTCTTCTCGATGACAAGAATGTTGTGTTTTTTTGAAAGCTCACTTCCTAAGCTCAAACCGGCTAACCCGGCACCAATAATAATCACGTCATAATTTTTCATATCTTATAAATCATTATAAAGTATCAAAAAACTCCTTACAATTTTTATTGTGGGGTTGGAGTAGGAGTTAGGGTTGGAGTCAAAGTTGGAGTTGTTGTGACGCTTGAAGTTGGGCTTACTGTAGGAGTTGCCGTCTCATATATTTTTCCCCCGGTGACTATCACGATGTCAAATTCGTTTGTCGATCCCAAGTTTGGTGAGACAACCGTGATTTTTTCGAAAGTTGATTTCAGTGAGTCTTTAATATCAGTGACTATTTCATCGTAGCTATCTTTTGCCGTAATTGAGGTTGTAGAATTATCAAACTTCTCTGCATTACCGGTTTTAATGTTGTCAGCAGCATAACCTGCGTCAGTCAGTGCTTTGACAACCACACCCGCTTGACCTGGAGTTCCAGTCCCATTTTGTACTTGGATCTTAACTGTTTTTTTATCTATCTTGGGAAGGGGAGTAGGAGATGGCTCTTTCGTCTCAGTAACCACAGTTTTTTCTTCCTCTACTTTTTTAGGTTGCTTGATAATTAGATAGCTTCCAATAATAGCAGCTAAAAGAACAGCTCCAACAACAATCGTTGGTAACATTTTATTTTTTCTCGGCTGCTGAGTTGAATATTGAAAAGCTGTTGGTTCCATAAGGTTACAGACTTATTATAACTCCTAATAATTATTCGTCAACCCCAAGTCTTATCCAATGCAAGATGAGCATGAAATGAAACCTGTTTCTAATGCAAGAT
>JBBTYO010000075.1:0-7147 GCA_038061735.1 Patescibacteria group bacterium | reverse complement strand
TGCTGCAGAATTAACTAACTTGGGTGGTGTCACTGCCACCGGAGCCGAGATTAACATCTTGGATGGTGTGACCGGAGTTACTGCTGCAGAATTAACTAACTTGGGTGGTGTCACTGCCACCGGAGCCGAGATTAACGCATTAAATTCTGGTACGGGTGCTAATTTTGACCTAACTGCATACGACGGAAAAGTAAGAATGCATTCAACTGTCACGGTGGGAACCGGTATTGCTCAATATAATCGTGGATATGTCACTAGTAATCTTTACTTCAACGGTACCAATTGGATTACCAGCACAATAAGTGGATCGGCTAGCAATGAATTTTCAGGAATTCAGTTTTCTAATGGTGGTTCTTTAAATCTAATTGCTGGTTCGGTTGCAACTGGCACTACTAGTCTCGGCACCAGTCTTAATTCTTACATTCGTGCCAGAGCCATTGCTAACGGCGATTTTGAATGTAATACCGCTTGTACTACCAACGCCTTCGACTTGGCTGAAAATGTCCTCGTTGAAGACACTAGTATTGAACCCGGTGATATTGTTATAGCCTCCCCAACTACCAGCCTTCCTAACTGGAATCAAAGATACAACGCATTCAAGGTCGTCAAAGCCCAAACTCCTTACGCTCAAGAAGCCATAGGAACTATTTCAGAAAAACCGGGTTTCCTTATGCGGGGTTATGGTTTTGAGGAAGAAAATAATATTGATCAAAAATTTGTCAGACCCCTTTCTTTAAGTGGGAGAGTCCCTGTTAAAGTTTCCACTATTAATGGTTCCATAAAAATAGGAGATGCTATCACGACCAGTAATATTCCCGGCGTTGGTATGAAAGCCACTAAAGCCGGATATATTATTGGACGCTCCCTAGAAAATTATTCCAACACTGATATAAGTGCCGTCGGTAAAATATTAGCTATTGTCTCGATTTCCTGGTATGACCCAGATGTCTATCTCACTAATCTTGATGATTTGAGAATAATCAATGATAATAATAGCTATTTTCTCACAGGTAAAGAGAATTCTATCGTTTCAAGAATGGGAGCCTTTGCAGAAGTTGTAGTTGCAAAAATCCGGGCCGGGCTGATTGAGACCAAAAAGCTCATCGTCGACGGGGTGGATATTTTGAAAAAATTGAATGAACTTTCGGTGAAAGTTGACAAACAACAGAAGATCATTGAGGCACAGCAGAAGCAGATTAATGAATTAAAGATATTTATTAAAGAATTAAAAAATAAATAATTTATTATTATTTTTTTGACCAATCCTATGAAAACAAGAAAGAACCATAACAACTGGTGTACTGCGGTAGTGGTATTGCTAATATTGAGTTTAGGTGCGTGCGGGTACTGGTACTATTCGTTACCATCAAGAATTTCCCCTATGAACGATCAGTCAAAAGCTGACTCTATTTCTGTTATCTGGGATAAGCATATGCGGCAAGATACGGTGGTAGGGAAGCTTACAGCTCTTGATTGGTCAAAAGGAACGGTAGGTAATTTCCCGTATCGGTTGCGCCTGACGATTACGTTAGGATTTGCTGGGGACCAGACGAGCTATTACTTTAATGCCGAGGAGGTGACGCGTATTACGGTTTTTAAGCAGGTTGGCAAATATGAACAAAAAATGCCTTTTAACGAATTAAAAGTCGGTGATCGGATTATAGCTATACAAAAAATAGATCCCTTTAGACCGTCTGATTCCAATCTCTTGGAATTTAGAATAACGAAGTTATAAGTGGCTTATTTCTTTATCAATTGTTTCAAAATCTGTTCTCTCACCTTACTATCTTTCATCAAAATTTCTTTCACTTCCTCTTTCCCATGACCTAGAACCTTATCATTGTATTTGATAAATGAACCACTTTTAACCAAAAGTCCAGCGGCGATTGCGGCGTCAACTATTCCTTCTTCCTTATCTATTCCTGTTGAAACAATGACAACCTCGGCCTCTTTAAAAGGTGGAGCCACTTTATTTTTAATCACTTTAACTCTGATTCTGGCCCCATAAACCATATTATTCTTTTTTAAAGTTTCAATTTTACGGACATCCATTCGGATACTGCAATAAAATTTTAATGCCAGTCCTCCTGGAGTGGTCTCAGGATTACCAAAGAAAACTCCAATCTTTTGTCTTAGTTGGTTGGTAAAGACAATCGTTGTCTTTGATTTGGAAACGATTCCGGTCAATTTTCTTAAAGCTTGAGACATCAGTCTAGCTTGTAAACCCATTTGCGAATCGCCCATCTCTCCTTCGATTTCAGCTCTTGGGACAAGTGCGGCAACAGAATCAACAACTATTAAATCAATTCCTCCAGATCTAACTAAAGTCTCCGTAATTTCTAAGGCCTGTTCTCCAGTATCTGGCTGAGAAACTAAGAGATCTTCAAGTTTAACTCCAAGAATTTTTGCCCAAGCTGGATCAAGAGCATGTTCGGCATCAATGAAAGCGGCTGTTCCACCAGCTTTTTGAGCTTCAGCAATCAATGATAAACAAACAGTAGTTTTTCCAGCCGCTTCCGGTCCAAAAATTTCAACAATTCGTCCTTTTGGAATTCCACCGACTCCAAGAGCTGTATCTAACGTTGGAATACCTGTTGAGATAACGTCAACTGGGACAACTGTTGACTGTCCGAGTCTCATAATGGATCCCCGACCAAACTGTTTTTGAATCGCATCAATCGCTGTCGTAACCGCCTGTCTTTTCTCTGCATCTTGTGATTTCATATAAATTTTATAAAAATTATAATAATTATAATTATTATGTTTTACTGGTGTTTGTCAACCGCTTATAACCTACAAAAGATAGATTAAGCTGATCACAATAATCCCCCAGAGAGCAATGGTCACTATCAAAGGAACATCAGTTGTAATTGTTCTCTCCGGCCTTTCCCCTTCAGCTTTTTCGTATAAAAGTTGAGCATAACGGGCAATTCCATAAACAACTAAAGGAATAGTGATCATTAACCATTTTCTCGCTTCAAATCCTGGAAAAGTAAGATTAAAAAATTTAGACACTTCCGTTTCTATTTGTGGAGGTTTTTCAACATAAGTATAAGTAGAGTAAGCAATGATCGTGGCCGTACCAAAAGTATAGGTTAGAAAATCTAAAAAATGCTCGTTATAACGATAGAGAGATAAACGTGCTTTAATTCCATGAGCCACGAGTTCGGCATGACGTTTAACGGATGCCATAAAAAGAGAACCAAAAAATATTGTTAAAAGAAGCCAAATCGGGATATGATAACCCGTTGCTATTTCACCGGCAAAGGTTCTAATCATAAATGAAAAAGAGATCGTAAAGATGTCTATAACTGGTTGCTTTTTTAAAGTTAATGAATATAGAAAATGAAGTACTATAAAAAATAAGCTTAAGAAAAAAAATGGTAAGGAAAAAAATAAAGCTAATATTAAAGCAACGAGACTTAATGTAAAGACGATAAAAGTTGCTTCTGGCATTGAGAGGTCACCTGACGCAATCGGCCGCAATTTTTTTATCGGATGTTTTATGTCGTATGGATAATCAATAATATCGTTTAAGACGTATGAAGTTGAAGAAAGTAAACAGAAAATAAAAAAAGCTTCAAATGATTTTATTAATAGATCTATGTTAAAAAGTTGGCCGGAAAAAATAATTGCTGTAAAAATAACAAAATTTTTTAACCATTGATTAATTCGGAGAGCATAAAAATATGTTCGCAGTTTATTATTTTTCATGACTATTGAATTATACATGATTTATTAATATCATTAAACCCTATGATTGACAGTGATAATATGGTAAAAAAATCAATGAATCTTTTTACAGAACAAATTAAGGATTCGTTTGAAAAATCTTTAGGGATAATTTTACCAAATGAATATCAACAGGTAAAAAATATTGTTGCTTGCGGAATGGGTGGATCAAGATTTCCTCATTATATCGTCAAAGAACTTTTTAAAGAAGAAATTAGCGTTCCCTATCTGATTAATGATGATTATAATTTACCAGGTTTTGTCGACGATAATACTTTAGTAATTTTATCTTCATATTCGGGGACGACGGAAGAAATCTTAGCAGTCGGTAAAAAAGCCTATGAAAAAAAAGCAAAAATTATTGGCATATCAGACGGTGGAGAATTAAAAGAATTTCTGGAGAATATTAAAGCTCCTGGATATTTTTTTGATCCGGTCTACAATCCATCCGGTCAACCGAGAATAGGGTTTGGGTATTTGATTGGAGGAATAATGGGGATATTATCCAATCTTAAAGTTCTAAATTTGCATAAAGACAGCATTATTACTGCAATTAATAATGTTAAAATTCCGGAAATTGAGAAGGAAGCAGAACAAATAGCAAAGAAAATATTTAATAAATATCCTTACTATATTGTTTCAGAATTTTTAACCGGAGTTGGAAATGCAATTGCTAATCAAACAAACGAAACAGCCAAATCCATTTCTTCTTTCAGAGTTATACCGGAGTTAAACCACCATTTAATGGAGGGATTAAAAAATCCTAACGAATTAAAAAGAATATCAATATTTATTTTCTTTTTTTCGAAACTATTTTCTTCATCGATCCAGAAGAGATTTATTATTACTAAAGAAATTGTGGAAAAAAATAATATTGAAACTTTATGGTATGAATTAAAAGGAAAAAATAAAGTTGAGCAAGTTCTTGAGTTAATGATTTTAGGTAATTTTTTAACAATGAATCTATCGACTCTCTATGGAGAAAATCCGATGACTGTACCTTACGTTGACTACTTTAAGAAAAAGTTGAAGGAGGTTACTTAATTTCTTTTAGTAAAATATTCCCTTCGAGAATCTCCCATAAGGTAGTGGTGTGATTTATCACACCATAATAATCAATTTAATGAATTATTATGGAACGATGAATCGTTCCACTACAAAAGTATATCTATATCACGTCAAAGTTATAATAACTTTTCAAGAAAAAAAATTAATTACTATTGTTTAAAAACTTCTTTATAGCTTTCAAAAGCAAAGGGAATTCTTTAAATTTTTTATTAGAGGCAAAATTGAAATGTCCAGCGTTTTTGATGATATTTATTTTTGCTTCAAGTTTTTTTGCGATAAACTTTCCTTCTTCGACTGGGATTTCATCGTTTGTTGATTGGAATATCTCAATATGACTAGTGAGTTGACGAATTCTTTTCCATAAATATGGTTTCGCCTGAAAAGAATCATATTCGGAGTAAATATCTGGTTTCCACTGATCATAATCGACAAACGGTGCAACTAAAAATAGGCCATTAATTTTTATTCTAAGATTGGGTAGTGATTGAAAAGTAAATGAGCAACCACGACTATGAGCAATAAAAACAGTTTCTTTATTTATATATTTTTCATATTCTTTTAAAGTTTTTATCCATTCTTCGAGTTTGTGCCCATCATAAGTAGAATCTTGCTTGTCAACAGGTGGGATTGGAAATTGAGGTACAAAAACTCTATGGCCTAATTTTGATAGTTCTTTTTTCATCCAAGGAAACCAGTTTCCTTGAGAAGAACCATAACTTCCATGAATTATAAATATATTTTGCATATGACAATTATATCAATTCAGCGACTTCTTTTCCGAGCTTGACGGCGTAATTTATTCCGCGATCATAAGGATAGGTCATGTCGAGGTTGGCGATAAAAAAGTTTTTTATTGGGGTAATAAAATCTGGCTTATTTTTTACAAATTCTTTGTCAAAAATTGGCTGAGCGAATGGCGCTTTGAATAAAAAAGAATTCTGAATTCTGAATTCTGAATTCTGAATTTTATTTAAATATGGCAAAACTAATTTGACCAATTCTTCCTTTTTCATTTTCATTAATTTATCTTCCCTTTTCAAATACCAACCTAAATAAGCAAGATGTTTTCCTCCATAATTTTTTTTGTCAATAAAATTAGTATGTTGAACAATTCCCATAATCGGAATTTTTGAAGTAGAGATATTTAACCAATAAGTTTTATCAAGAATTGGTTTATTGGTTTCCAGTATCAGAGTTAAGGCATGCAAATATTTGATCTTTGATAATTTTTGTAAATAATTTTCGGGCAAAATCTGTTGAGAAACCTTAATTAATATCGGAGTTGGTAACGTCGAAATCACAACGTCATATAATGTATTATTAATAATAAACTTATCCCCCCTTTTTTTTATCTCTTCTACCCCATAACCTTTTAACATTTCAACTTTTAAACTTTTTAACTGCTCTTCAATAAAATTAATAAATATTTGGAATCCTCCCTCAACATATCCCAAAGCCTTGGTTCTTTTTTTAATCCTAGCCCAGATAAAGACCGCTAAAATAATTCCCGCATAATCACCGTATTTTCCCCGAAAGAGTTGTTGCCATAAGACATTCCACACGCTTTTTCCCATAGTTTTTTTCAAAAATTCTTCACTCGTTTGTTTTTCATAGATAGATAAAAAAGGAGATAATTTAAGAAAGGCAATAACAATACCAGCACGAAATTTATCTATGATATTTAAGTAGGGGAATTTGAGTAGATCGAAGGGAGTATCTAACGGGAGAATTATTTTATCATTAAACAATGAGGCTGTTTGAGGAGACCGGAAAAATACTTTATCGAACCCAATTTCTTTAGCAAAATTTAAAATATCATAGTCATTGGCAAACAGATGATGATAAGCCCGTTCCAAATACCAATTCCAATCATTATTTCTAAAACCGACAGCCAGACCACCTAATACTTTTTCTTTTTCAAAAAGCGTTACCTGATGATTTTTTTTAGCCAAACAGTAAGCAGCAGTTAATCCGGTGATACCTCCTCCGAGGATAGCAATTTTCATTTGACTAATAATAACAAAATAATGTATATTATATAAATAATATGTTTAAGAAATTCCTTTCTTTATTTTTCGTCCTATTTACTTTTTCCACATTACTTTTCAATGTGTCTGCCCAAGAAACGCCCCCCACATTTTGTTTTGTAGCCGCTCATTGTCTTAATGCAGAGTCGTCATGTTCAACCACCAACCAAGGTAACGGACATGTAGCTAAGTTAACAATAGATCCTAAAGATAAACCTCAAGCCAACAGTACAGTATATGTAATTGAGGCTATATCTACCGAGACCGGACAATATTATACTTCAGGGAACTTGGGAATTGATGCGCGTTATACTTATACA
>JBBTYO010000074.1:0-3420 GCA_038061735.1 Patescibacteria group bacterium | reverse complement strand
ATCATGATGTCACGGTTATCGTTCATGATAATGGAGTTTATGGCTTAACAACAGGTCAATCAGCTCCAACTGCACAAAAAGGATTTAAATCAAAATCAACTCCAACTGGGATACTGGAAACGCCAATTAATCCTCTAGCATTAACCATAACATCCGGAGCAACCTTTGTTGCTCAAAGTTTTGCCGGCGACGTACTTCATACGATATCAATGATAAAGGCGGGGATAGAACATAAAGGTTTTTCGCTTATTAATATTTTGCAACCGTGTGTGACTTTTAATAAGATTAATACTTATCAATATTATTTACAACGGGTTTATAAACTTGATGAAAATTATAAAAAAGATGATTTTAAAATCGCGGTGCAAAAAAGCTTAGAAACAAATGAAGAAAAATTTCCACTGGGTATAATTTATCAAGATAAAAAGCCGTCCTATACTGACCAACTACCACAACTCAATGAAAGCACTTTATTGGATAAAACAAGATTTACAGATTTTAATAAAATTACAAAATTATTTATTTGATTAGTCTAAGTTAGTTGTACGATTATATGAGTTTAGAGGGTTATAGAAGGCTATCATACTATAGGTTTAACCCCCAAAAATAGGTATTGACAGTTAGCAATTACTTTGTTATACTGCTAAAACATATGGCATTTTTAATTGGAGCGTTAGGACAGTCTATTTATCCAGTAGCCCCGGTACGTGATGGAATTGTTTTTCCAGGTACAGAAAATGTACTAGTTTTTGGAAGACCTAAAAGTGTGACTGCGATTAATGAAGCACTTCGAAAGGATAGAAAGGTCATTCTTCTAATGCAAAAAAATCCAGCCCAAGATGATCCAAAAAGTTCCGAGCTTTATCAAATAGGTGTATTGGCTACCATAGATAAAACCGTTCCAGGTGACAAAGGTGAGATCAATGCTTTGGTTAAAGGAATAGAAATTGTCAAAATTATATCTTTCACTAAAGAAGACTCTTGGTTTGAGGCAAAAGTTGAAATAATAAAAGAAAAAGTCATTGAAGATGATGAAGTCAAAGCGATGATCAGATATATCTCCACCCAAATAAAAAAAGCCATTAATCTTGGCAAGACAGTTGATTTTGTTTTTTTAATGAATATTCTAAATACGGATAATCCGATAAATTTTGCCCATCAGATCGCTGTTGTCCTTGATTTAAAGCCCCAAGAAAGACAGATGTTACTCGAAGAAACTGATTTGAAAACAAAATTAAAAAAAGAAGTAGACTTCGTTAATAGGGAAATTAAAGTGCTCGAAATTGAATTTAGTTTAACTTCGAAGACTCAAAAAAAATTTGATAAAGGAATGAAGGAATCAATTTTAAGAGAAAAGATGAAAACAATTGAAGAGGAACTTGGGGAAAAAGGAGAAGATAAAGACACATCTGAATATCGGGAAAAGATTAAAAAAGCCAAGATGCCAAAGGAAGTCGAGGAGAAAGCAGAGAAAGAATTAAAACGTTTAAAACAGATGTCACAGTTCAACCCGGAAGCCTCCTACGTTCGGACTTACCTGGATTGGTTAGTTGACCTGCCTTGGTCGGTTGAGTCAGCCAACAATATTGAAATAAAGGTAGCTCAGAAAATTTTAGATGATGACCATTATGGCTTGAAAAAAATTAAAGAAAGAATTCTTGAATATTTAGCGGTAATTGAAATGAGGAAAATCAAAGAGAAATCAGGAAAGATTAAGGGGAGGCAACCAACCATCCTTTGCTTCGTCGGGCCACCGGGAGTCGGAAAAACTTCTCTTGGAAAATCAATTGCTCGGTCATTAGGACGAAAGTTTGTCAAGATGTCACTAGGCGGAATTAGGGACGAGGCGGAAATCAGAGGTCACCGCCGAACTTACGTTGGAGCCCTTCCTGGTCGAATGATTCAGGGAATAAAACAAGCCGGAACAAAAAATCCAGTTTTTATGCTAGATGAAATAGACAAGATAGGAAAAGATTATCGAGGGGATCCATCATCGGCTTTACTTGAAGCTCTTGATCCGGAACAAAACCATGATTTTTCCGACCATTATTTAGAAGTACCTTTTGATTTATCCGATGTTTTCTTTATCACAACCGCCAATATTCTTGATACTATTCCTGACGCACTGCAAGATCGTTTAGAAGTAATTCATTTTCCAGGATACACGGAGGACGAAAAATTTAACATCGCAAAGACTCATTTGATTCAAAAACAACTGAACGCGAGCAGTTTAAATGATAAAGAAGGATCAATTACTGATTCTGCCGTTAAAACAATTATCAGAAGATACACTCGTGAAGCTGGAGTTCGAGATTTGGAACGACAGATTTCTACAATTTTTAGAAAGTTAACCCGCGAGATTATTGAAAAGAAAGTTAAAAACAAAACCATTGGCTTAACAGATATCTCGAAATATCTTGGACCGTTTAAATTTTCGTCATCCATGATTGAGGCAAAAGATACAGTGGGGATTACAACTGGGTTGGCTTGGACTCAAGCCGGCGGGGACATTCTATTTATTGAAGTAGCCATCATGCCGGGAAAAGGCGGATTAACTTTAACAGGGCATTTGGGTGACGTGATGAAGGAGTCTTGTCAGGCGGCTTTGTCTTACATTCGTCCTCGCTGGAAACAGTTTGGACTCAAAGAAGATTTTTACCACAAAATAGATATTCACGTTCACGTTCCTGAAGGAGCCGTACCAAAAGATGGACCTTCAGCTGGTTTGGCGATTGCCACAGCTATGATTTCGGCTTTAACAAAAACCCCAACTATCAGAACAGTCGCCATGACTGGAGAGATAACACTCCGAGGACGAGCCTTAGAGATCGGTGGAATTAAGGAAAAGATAATTGCCGCTCACCGGTCCGGAATAAAAACCGTTATCATTCCAAAAGATAATAAAAAAGATTTGGAGGACATTCCAAAAAATGTTCTTAAAGATCTACAATTCTACTACGTCGATCACGTTGACCAGGTCTTAAAGGTGGCGCTGAAAGGGAAGTAATTCATTCATTGGTAAATTCGTGAGGTTCCGCAAAATTACGGCCATCATGCCGATGAATAGGTTTTTTACCATTAGTTGTAGTAGGAAGACCAGGTATCAAATCTCCTTCATCTAACCAATTAAATAACTCACCGTGTTGTTTTTCATCGTAAAGTTTATTATCGACTATTTTTTTATTAGTATGATCATGTACTTCAAGTTCTTGACCATTAACGAAAACATTACCGCATCCGGTCATAAGATATATTGGAAGAAGAACAACATGTTTTAAAAATTTTAAAAGATTTTTTTGTATTTGACGAACTTGAGAATTTTCGACTTTATTCATACTTAGGTTGTATTCTACTTCTTCTTCTTCTTCTTCTTTTCAAGCGGAAATTTGTTGAAGTGATTGTCATTCCCTCGAAGGAGGG
>JBBTYO010000073.1:0-11238 GCA_038061735.1 Patescibacteria group bacterium | reverse complement strand
TTTAACTTCAAAGACCTACTTAGGCTGTTAGGACGTTGAATTTCAAGCACTTATTGACTATAATGCTTTCATGCCAGAATCTATTAAAGGAATAACTAACTTAGATGCGCTTAAAAAAACTCTTCTTCAATATAACTTAAAGCTTGGGCCAAAAACAATTCCACCTGAGTTGATTCCATATCGTTTTCCAAGAAATGAATCCATATTGATAACAGATTCCACGATAAATAATTCCACCATAGATGCTTTCGTCCACTTAAGTCCAAGGGTCATTGAAAAGAGGTTGGAAACTATTCTAGAAAAAACAGAACAACAAGTCGAAAATATACGCACAGACCATTTTGGAATAGTATATGAAGCAAAATCAATAACTTTTTTATCTAAAGAACAAAATCAACCAGAGGGGAAAATGATTTTTTACAATATACCACCAGAACAAGAGTTTCATCGAGATATTTTTCATCCTGATTTTACCTTTGAATTAATGGGTTATAACGAATGGGGTAAGAGAATATCAGTTGGGGTTACTTGTTACAAAAATAATAATCATGTCGTTTTTATATATTCTACTTTTGAAGAAACCATCGGGGCGAATATCTCAATTGGTTTTCCGGACTTATTGCCTTCTTTCGCAAAAAGATTGGCAAAAACATTTAAATTAGACCAGTAATTCACTTCCCCACCTTCTCCACAAAACTTCTCCATCTTCCCAATAAAATTTCCTCCGATGCTATAATTATTCCATGTTAGACGCAGCGACGGTTTTGGAAATAAAAAATATTCTTTTTAAATTCTTAGATCCTCAAAAAGATAAAGTTTTTATATTTGGCTCCAGGGCAGTTGGAAAGGCAAGAAAATTTAGTGATATTGATATAGGTGTAAAAAGCGAAAGACAAATTAGTCTATCACTTTTGTCAGATATAGAAGAAGCGTTTGAAGAATCAAATATTCCTTATACAGTTGACGTAGTTGATTTTTCAGCAATTTCCAAAAATTTTGAAAACGTAGCTATACAAAAAATTATCAAATTAAATTAAAACTATGACCAAAATTCAAGCTCAATATGAAGATTTGCAAAAAGCTTTTGGAAGATTAAAGGAAGCGGTGATCCTTCCGTCTGACGTAACCATTAATCAAGATGCCACCATTCAACGATTTGAATTTACGTTTGAATTGGCTTGGAAATTAATGCAGTCAATAGAAGTTGAAAATAATATTAATGTATACGGCGTAAAAACCATTATACGAGAGGCTGCTAAGCTTGGATTAATTGACGACCCAGTGAAGTGGTTCGATTTCTTAAAGGACAGGAATTTATCAATCCACACTTATAAAGAAGAACTTGCACAAAAAGTTTATCAATCGGCAAAAGAATTCATACCATTTGTGGACAAATTAATTTTAAAAGCGAAAAATTATTTAGCTTAAAATCACTTCCTCACCTTCTCACAAAATTTCTCCATTCGATCGAGTCCCCTTTTGATATGTTCCATGCCGGTGGTGAAACTGAGACGAATATAATGGTCATCACCAAAAGCCAATCCTGGGACGGTTGCAACATATGCATCTTCCAAAAGTTTTTTACAAAAGTCCATCGAACCTTTAATTTCATCACTATAGAATTTTGAAACATTAGCAAAGACATAAAAAGCTCCGTCGGGTCGAGACGCAATTATTCCATCAATTCTATTTAATCGGTCAACCATAAAATCACGGCGTTTTTTGTACTCATAAACCATCTTAGCTATATGATCTTCCGGTCCTTCAAGGGCAGCCAGAGCCGCTTTTTGAGAAATTGAGGCAGGATTTGAAGTAGTATGATCTTGAAGTCGGGTAGCCGCTTTAACGATCTCTTCCTCTGCGGCTGCATAACCAATTCTCCAACCTGTCATTGCGTATGATTTTGAAACACCATTGACAACAATAACCAGTTTTTTGATTTTTTCATTAACCGAAGCGATACTGACATGTTTTTTTCCGTAAAT
Source organism: Patescibacteria group bacterium (assembly GCA_038061735.1). GTDB lineage: Bacteria > Patescibacteriota > Microgenomatia > UBA1406 > GWC2-37-13 > GWC2-37-13. Next base: position 9,253 of record JBBTYO010000073.1, on the reverse strand, counting down.
TAGCTTTTCATAAATCTCATCGCTCAATATATAGATATTATGTTTGAGACAAATTGCCGCTATTTGTTTTAATTCTTTTTCTTCATAAACAGCTCCAGTTGGGTTAACAGGGGAATTAAAAATAAGCATTTTCGTTTTGGGGGTGATAGCTCTTTCGAGATCTTGAGGGTTGATTTTGAAATTATTCGTTCTTAAAAAAATACATTTACCATCGGCAATCTTTATCATTTCATCATAACTGACCCAATATGGAACTGGAATAATCACTTCGTCACCCGGGTCAATTATAACCATAACCATATTAAATAAAGACTGTTTGGCGCCGGCTGAGACAATAATATTTCGGGTCTCATAGTCTAGCCAATTATCCCGGCGAAATTTGGCACATATTGCTTCTTTTAATTCAATAATTCCAGAAGACGGAGTATATTTAGTGAAGCCGTCGTCAATGGCTTTTTTAGCCGCCTCTTTAATATGAAACATCGTATCAAAATCCGGTTCTCCGGCTCCAAAAGAGACAACGTCCAGTCCCTGTTTTTTCATCTCTTTGGCTTTAGCGGTAATTGAAAAAGTGAGGGAGGGGTTGATATTCTGAGCACGCTTGGATAGTTTCATAATTTTGGTCCGGAATTTATAATTGATTCATGGACATCTGGAAATTTTTTAATATTTTCGGAAAATAATAAAGCTAATTTCTTGGCATTATCATAGTATAGGCTTTTATCCGTCCAGGATGAAGCGGGATCAAGGATATTGTTGTCAACTCCCGGAACCATGATCGGGACGAATAGATTAAAAATTTCGTCATAGCGGCATTCGACATCATCAAGTCTACCGGAAAGAATTGCCGTGATAATATTCCGGGTTGCCTCGATCGGCACTCGGGAACCGGTACCATAGGCGCCGCCGATCCAGCCGGTATTTAACAAATAAGTTTTTGCATCGTATTTTTTCAGATATTTTTTAAACAGATTTAAATAAACCATCGGTTTAAGGGGCATAAAAGGGTCACCAAAATAAGCGGAAAAAGTTGGGCGCGGTTCAGCTATTCCCCGTTCGATACCGGCCAATTTTGAAGTGTAACCGGAGAGGAAATGATAGGCCGCTTGATTTAAGTTAAGATGGGCAACCAAAGGAAAGACTCCTTGGGCATCAGCGGTTAAAAAAATAACATGTTTTGGATGTTTTCCCATACCTGACGAAACTGAATTACTAATGAATTCCAAGGGATAACTGACCCGGGTGTTCTCGGTAAATTTATCTGAATCAAAATCAAAGTCACCATCATTTTTTAAAACAACATTTTCAACGAGAACACCCTTTTGATGGATGGCTGACCAAATTTGAGGTTCACTTTCTTTTTTTATATCAATACACTTTGCATAACAGCCGCCTTCAAAATTAAAGACGCCGTTTTCGTCCCAACCATGTTCATCGTCGCCAATCAGTTGTCTATGCGGATCGGTAGACAAAGTAGTCTTGCCGGTTCCTGATAACCCAAAAAATAAGGCGGTATTATCACCCGAAATATCAATATTGGCCGAACAATGCATTGGAAAAATATCTTTTTGGGGAAGGAGATAGTTCATAAAAGTGAAAACGGATTTTTTTATTTCACCTAGATATTTTGTTGCTCCGATGAGGATGGTCTTTTCATCAATATTTAAAATTATAAAAGCCTCGGAATTTGTTCCATCTGTTTTAGGATTGGAGGTGACAGATGGGGCGCAATAAATGGTGAGGTCAGGTTTGAAATTTTCTTGTAGGGACAGGTCTAGACCTGTCCGTACGGAAGAATGCAATCGCCTAAATAAATGAGTAACAAAAATTGCCTGATAAGCGTATTGACAGTAAACTCTGAGATTAATGGAATTTTTTTTATCAGCCCCAACTTGAACATCAACAACAAAAAGTTCTTTTTCAAAATTAAAAAAATCAGTTATTTTTTTGTGAAGTTGATCGTAATGATTTTTGGAAATTGGAATATTAGTTTTTCCCCAATTTATTTTTTCATGAATTTTGGGCGTATCAACAATAAATCTATCGTTGGGAGATCGGCCGGTATATTTGCCGGTATAGGTAACAAGTGCTCCTGACTTTGATTTGATTACTTCCTTTCTTTCTAGAGCTTTCTTTGTAAGTAAATCGATTGATAGATTACGGTAAATCATATTATTTTTTTGTCTGATTCTTAATTCCCTCAATCACTTTTTCTACTTCTTCATCACTGGCTAAATAATAGTGTTTAATAGGCTTAATATTTTCATCAAATTCATAGACCAACGGTATGCAATAAGGGACATTTAAATTAACAATATCAACATTTGAAATGTTATCCAAATATTTAATAATGGCCCGAAGGGAATTATGATGACCGGAAAGAATAATTTTTTTGCCCTTTTTTATTTCCGGCTCGATCATTTTTTGGAAATAAGGAATGGATCGGTTATATGTATCTTTTAGACATTCGCTGGAAGGAAGTAAAGAAGGATCAATATCTTTGTAAACAGGATCATTGATTGGATGGCGAGAATCAGTTTTTTCAAGCGGTGGTGGAGGAATGTCATAGCTTCTGCGCCAAATATCTACTTGTTCTTCTCCGTATTTTGCCACAGTTTCTGGTTTATTTAATCCTTGTAGAGCCCCATAGTGACGTTCATTTAATTGCCAAGCTTTGATGACGGGGATCTGTGACAAACCCATGGAGTCCAATACTATCTCTAAAGTTCTGATTCCTCTCTTTAAATATGAAGTAAATCCAAGATCAAAAGTAAACCCAAGCTCTTTTAATTTTAAACCATATTTTTTCGTTTCTTCAATTCCGCTTGGAGCAAGGTCTATATCCGTCCAGCCGGTAAAACGATTAGACCACTCGGAAAGGCCATGGCGAATAATTACAAACTTGAACATAGTTAGATGAATGTCATCCCCTCGAAGGAGGGGATCCAGTCGATAACTACCTTATAAAACAATAAGGAATATTTAGTCTGGATTCCCGCCTACGCGGGAATGACAGAAATTTTTTAACTTTTGAATTTTTCTAAATATTTTACATTCTTTTTCAAATCTTTTGCTTTCGTTAAATAACTTCCCGGACAGACAAAATCTGGTTGAAATTTCTTTGACATAATTATTGGAATGGTTTTTTCGTTGACGGCTCCATCAAGAAAAACTTTAGACTTATAACCAAGTACCCTTAATTGTTCAATCTTTATTAACGTTTCTGGTAGAAAAGGGTTTCCTTGAACTCCAGGGGTAACAGACATTATTTGAAGACAGGGAATAGTGTCTAGAGCATAGTGACTAGTTAAACCGGCCACTTGATCCTGAGGATTAAGAGTTAGACCTATAGGAATATCAGATAAATTTTCAATTTTCAATTTCCCTGCCTTGCCGGCAGGCAGGCAATTATCAATTGCGGAATAATGAATAAGTATTAAATTTATTTTAATAATTTTATTCAATTCTTCTAGCTTTTTAATTTCGATTTTGTAGTCCTTTACCATCAAATGAAAGTCAAAAGAAAGACTGTCTTTATTAAGACAGTCTTTAATAAGACTGTCTTTAACTTCCTCAATTTGGACGGTTTTGTTAGGGACGAAGATACCATCGGCGATATCGATCTGGAAACGTTTGAAATAGGGGGAAAGTTTGTTAATTTGATAAAATAGGGAAGAGGCGTCTTTTTCCAAGATCGAAGGAACAGTTTGCATAGTACAAATTATAAACGATAAATGACAAATAACAAATCAATAAAACTTTTATCCAACTTTATTTCTATTCAATCAGTTTCGACTGATCAGTCAAGATATAAAGAAATTTTAAAAGCAGTAGAATTTTTAAAAAAAGAAATAAAATCTTTAGGCTTCGAGGTTAATACTTATCAAAAAAACGGTTGTCCACCGTTGATTGTTGGAAAATATGAACCCGCCTTCGCTGAAGCTCCGGCGAGGCGAAGAAAAACTATCGGTATTTATGCTCATTATGATGTTCAGCCGGAAGATCCGGTTGGAGAGTGGGACAGTCCGCCGTTTAAACTTACTATAAAAAACGGAAAGATGTTTGGCCGGGGCGTCGCCGATGACAAAGGTCATATAATCCAGACAATTATTGCAATAAAGAAATTGATTGAGATTAAGAGATTAAGAAATAACATCGTGTTGATATTTGAAGGGGAAGAAGAAACAGGGAGTGAGAATTTTGAAGCTTTGATTAAGAAGGCTAAACCCTCCTTCGCTAAAGCTACGGCGGGCAAGGAAATTGATGTTTTTTACGTGTTAGATATGGGAATGGAAACGAGTGATCAGCCGGAAATATTCTATGGAATAAGAGGTTTGATTGGTTTTGAACTTGAGATTAGAATTGGTGAAAGAGATCTCCATTCGGGGGTTTATGGCAACCAAATTGATAATCCTATCCAGATTCTATCAGAACTATTTTCTAAAATAAAAGACAGTCGAACAAGAAAAATATTAATTCCATATTTTTATGACAAAGTTAAATTCAAAAGTAAAAATGATTTTTGGTTATCAACAAAGATTTATCCATCTTTTGATATTAATGGAATCACAGGTGGTTATACTGGGGGCGGAGTAAAAACAATTATTCCGGCTTCTGCCTCGGCTAAATTTTCCTTTAGATTGATAGAAAACCAAACCCCGGATGAAATTGAAAAATTAGTTTCAGATTTTATCAAAAATAATTTACCGAAGGAGACTAAATATACTTTAAAAACTTCTGGAAAATTGGATCCATTTTGTACCGATATTAATAATAAATATGCCAAGGCCACCGACAAAATATTTACAAGTATTTTTGGAAAAAAAACATTGTTTAGTAGATCAGGAGGATCAATTGGTGCTGTGGCAACACTCGCAAAAATATTTAAAAAACCTCTCATTCTCACAGGATTCACTTTATCAGATTGTAATATCCATGCACCTAACGAAAATATTAATGAAAATATGTTTTTTAAAGGCATAGTATCATTGGAAAAAATTTTCTCAATATGAAAAAAGACGATCTTATTTATTATCTCGGTTTTTCTTATTGCCTAGGTATTGGCCCGATGACTTTTCAGGTGTTAAAAGTCCATCCTAAGGGCGTACGGGGAGCGTATACAGCCTCGGCAAAAGAATTAATACCAATGATCGGACAGAGATTAACGGAAAAATTTATTGAGTTTAGGAGAAGATTTGATCCGAAAAAGGAGTTAGAGAAATTGAAGAAAGATGGGATTACAGTTCTGGCGGTTGACGGCGAAGGTTACCCAGAAAGCTTAAAAAATATTTCCGATCCGCCAATTTGTATTTATTTAAAAAGCTCGACAACGAAATTTTTTAGCGGAAAACAAATTTTTTTCTCCATCGTCGGAACCCGTAAACCAACTTCTTATGGTACTCAGATTGCCTACAAATTTTCTCGGGAACTCTCCGAGGCGGGTTTTATCATCGTTTCCGGTATGGCTCTCGGGATTGATACCATCGCACATCAAGCGGCTCTCGACGCCAGCGGCAAAACAATCGCTGTCCTTGGTTGTGGAGTTAATATTATTTATCCGGCTATTAATTATCAACTTTATCATAATATTATTAAAACCGGCGGAGCCGTCATCAGCGAATTTCCACCCGATCAAACAGTTTTAAAAGGACTATTTATTTCCAGAAATCGGATTATTTCCGGTCTATCCCAGGGTGTTTTGATTGCCGAAGGAGGGGAATATTCAGGATCTTTGATTACAGCTAAATACGCCGGGATTCAAGGAAAAGATGTTTTTGCCGTCCCTTCTCCGATTAATTCAGAAATGTCTTCCGCACCAAACTTACTTATCAAACAAGGAGCCAAATTAGTAACGACTGTTGAAGATATTTATGAAGAATTTAATATGAAAATAACTCCGCGAAAAAAAGAAGATATCAGAAAAAACTTAACTGAAGATGGGAAATTTATTTTTGATATTCTGCAGAAAAATCCAAGAACGATTGATGATCTGGCAATTGAGCTCATAAAAACAGTTTCCGAAGTTCTAAACACAATTTCGGTCATGGAGATTGAGGGGGTAATTGAAAAAAATATTGAAAAGAAATATCAAATAAGATTGTAGTTTGTCATCCCCGTGAAAACGGGGATCCAGGAACGCTTGGATTCCCGCCTCCGCGGGAATGACGGTTTGCTAAACTTCATTTACTAATTTATCCGCTTCGACATTTTGCTCTCTGGGAACGTAATTATATGTAATTGGTAGGTTAATTTCCTGTTCCAGTCCGCGGATAATCAATATATATTCTTTAATCCTTCCATTTTTAACTTTAAAAAGTCCCTTCACCTGATTCACCATAAGTCTAGAGTCAGAATTAAATTCAATTTTTGATATTTGCTTGTCCGCCGAAGTCTTGACGAAGGAGGAGGATTTAGGATTTATAATTTCAAATGCATGTATTAGCGCTTGATATTCCGCATCATTGTTGGTGGCAATTCCGATCGATTTTTTAAAATCAAAAACTTTTTTCCCTTGTAAATATCCGACGCCTCCGATTGAAGACGGACCCGGATTGCCTTTTGAACCTCCATCCGTAAATACTTTTAAAATCATTTTTTAATTATACAGTATCATATCTATCGTCATTTACTTCCTTTCACAACAACCTAAAACACTACTTTTGTAGGTTATCCTCCTTCGCTCTACGAGCTTCGGCGGGACAAGTAAGCGGTAGATTTTTTGTCATCCCCGTGAAGACGGGGATCCATGAAAGTCTGGATTCCCACCTACGCGGGAATGACATTATCTATTATTTTTACATTTTAATATGTAATTATAATATTATATTTTTCATTTTTGATATATAATTTTATGTAAATAATATGGACAATCTGTCTTGGTTTTTAGTCGCCTTAATAATCGTAGCGATCATTGGTGGATATTTAGTAAAAAAATATACTTAACGTCTACTTAATTTATTCAACCTTAAGCTAATCCTTTGTCACGGTTTTTCTGATAAATTTGGGTATGAGGGAGAAAGGTTGAAATTCACTTGATTTTTAATATGGGATAGTGTAAATATAAAGATATACCATATTTAGAGAAACATCTAAAAAAAAGAGTCGATAATAAATTAAAGCTTCTGCAAAATCTCCGGCCTTTGTCACCTGCATCTGTTCTCAAGTTACGAGAACAATTTGCAATTGAAATGACTTATAATTCCAATGGAATAGAAGGAAATAGATTAACCCTAAAGGAAACATTTCTAGTGATTCAAGAGGGACTCACAATAAAAGGGAAGTCTTTAAAAGATCATCTTGAAGCCAAGGATCATTATGAGGCTTTAAATTATCTTTATGACTTTATTGAAAAAGATAAACGCTCTACAATATCAGAAGTTTTTATTCGCAGTATTCAAAGTTTGATTGTAAGAGAGACTGAAAAACAAAAAACCGGTAAATATCGCAGTGGCAATGTTATTATAACTGGTTCCAATCACACTTCGCCCGATTCTTCCAAAATCCCATCTTTGATGGAAGATTTGATAAAATGGATAAAAATTAATGAAAAAAAACTTCATTATATAGAGTTAGCCGCGATTATCCACCACAAACTTGTTTTTATTCATCCATTTTTTGATGGCAATGGAAGAACCGCAAGACTCGTAATGAATTTGATTCTCATGCAAAAAGGTTATCCAATAGCAATAATTTTAAAAAATGATAGAAAACGATATTACGATGCACTTGATAAAGCTGATAAAGGTAAATACTTATCTTTTATCAATTTTATTGCCCAATCTGTAGAGAGGTCGCTTAATATATATTTAAAAATTATTTTTCCTCAAAATAAAAAGAAAGAAAATTATTATCCACTTTCCATAATCTCTAAAAAAACTCCCTATTCGGAAAAATATCTTAATTTGCTGGCAAGGAATGGCAAACTTGAAGCTTATAAGGAAAAAAGAAATTGGTTAACTTCAATAGATGCTGTCACAGAATATATAAAAAATAGAATGAGAAGAAGGAAGCTATAATTATAACCTCATTTTTCTGATAGAATTTGGGTATGGGGATAAGATATATAATCTATTGACAATGCTCCATAAATTAGGTATAAATATAAGGATATGATTCATCGAACTTTGGCTAAAACAATTCTAGGCGGAAGAAAGGCGGGTTTTATAACCATTATTTATGGGCCACGTCGTGTAGGAAAGACATTTCTACTTAAGGAAATACAAAAAAAATTTCCAGAACAAAAAACTCTATTATTAAATGGTGACACTCAAGAGTCGAGAGATCTTCTTAATACAACCTCATTAACCAGGCTCTCAGAAACAGTCAAAAATTATTCATCTATAATTATCGATGAAGCTCAGAGAATCCCGAGCATCTCTTTGGTATTGAAAATACTTATAGACAACTTTCCAGAAAAAAATATTATTATAACTGGTTCAACGTCACTGCGACTTTCAAGAGGAGTCTCAGAAACATTAACAGGAAGAACTATAAAATATTATCTTTACCCACTTTCAACAGTTGAATTGACTGCAGAAAAAACAAATATAGAAAAGCAATATTTTTTACCCGAACAATTGATTTACGGCGGTTATCCATATATCCAAGATTTATCATCGGTCGAAGATAAAAAAAGATATTTGATTTCAATTATTGATGATTATTTATTTCAAGATATTTTGGATTTAAAAGAAGTAGCCGTAACTGATAATCTAAGAAAATTGGCGACTTTACTTGCCTATCAAATAGGGCAGGAAGTTTCATTTAACGAACTAAGTTTAAGTTTAAAAATCGATGTTAAAACAGTCATTCGCTATATTGATCTCTTGAAACAAGGCTTTATCGTTTTTGAAGTGGGAGCTTTTTCAAAAAATCTTCGTAAAGAAGTTGTTAAAAATAAAAAATATTATTTTTGGGATTTAGGCATAAGAAACGCCTTACTGGGACTTTTTACACCACTTGAGGCAAGAGGGGACATAGGTTTTCTTTGGGAAAATTTTCTTGCTGTTGAGAGAACTAAAAAAGTTCACTATGAAAACAAAATCGTTCAAACATATTTTTGGCGTACTTATGATAATGCTGAGATTGATTGGATTGAGCTGGAAGGCCAAAAAATAAGCGCCTATGAATTTAAATGGCGATCAGAAAAAGGTAAAACTCCAAAGTCATTCTTTGAGAATTATAAAGAAAAAGTCACTATCATCAACAAAAATAATTATCTTAATTTTATCGCGTAATTTATAACCCCATTTTT
>JBBTYO010000072.1:0-8370 GCA_038061735.1 Patescibacteria group bacterium | reverse complement strand
ACTTTGGTACGAAACATTGGAAATATTATCTCATTCATAACTAATATTTTTATATTATTATTTTTTATAAGAAGATGCTCAAAAAATTCTTAAAGTTAATTAATAGCGATATTTTTTTCTTTTCATTACTATTTTTACTTGTCCTTATTTTATTTAAAAATGCTTTTTCCATACAATTCTTTCGAGATGACTTTTTCTTTTTAAAAATAAGCGACGCAAAATCATTCTCTGATTTTATCAATTTTTTTTCACCAATAAGAACTTATTCCTATAAGCCATTAGCATCAGAGGTATTTTATTTTTTCCTGATATCTATCGGTAAAAATATTTTCATCGGTCATTTACTTGTTTTTACTGTTTATTTTATCGGTCTTTATTATTTGAAAAAAACAATAATGCTTCTGACGAATAATAATTTATTTTCAAGACTGACAGTCTTTTTTTATGCTATTAACTTTATTCATGTATTTCAATTATTTTTATTTGCTACATTCCAGGAGGTTATGCTTTTTACTTGTGTAGTCCTTTCTTTTTACTATTATCAAAAAAATAAAACATTATTAAACTTACTATTTTTTTTAGGGGCATTATTATCAAAAGAGACTGCAATATTATTTATAGTTTTTTTGACAGCATTCGAGTTTATTTATAAAAAAAACACTTTCATTAAGAAATTTCCTTCGCTTGTAGCAAATATTATTTTGGCAGCTATTTTTTTGCTCGTATATAAATACAGTCTCAGTCATGTTACATTACTTGACAACTATAAGCTTCACTTCAACAATCCAAAACTAGTTGTCAATAATTTAATGTGGTATTTTTTGTGGTCGTTAGGATTTCCAAATTTTTTATCGGATGTCTTTAGAAGTTTTCCGTTTCAACCTTTGCCTGATTTTTGGAAAGCCTTTGCTTCTCCTGAATTTAAAATATATTTCTATAGTCTTATTACTTACTATTTAGTTTTTTTCGTTTCTATAGCAATATATATTGTTAAAAATACTTATAAAATAGTAAAAATCCTTAAAGATTTCTTTTATTCTTTGGTGAGTTTTTTTATTTTTTTAGGTCCAATATTACTTTTTTCTCATAAATGGATGGATAGGTTGACGCTACCTTTAATCTTTATAATTTTATTGAAATCATATTTTGTTTTTTTGTTTATTTCATCAAAAGAAAAATTATTAAAAATTTTTGCTTTTATCATAATTTTCTTATTTATTTTTTGGAATTTTTTTGGTATTAAAGTCCATGAATCTTCGAGTGGATACAATACATTGAATAGAATTTCTAAAAATGCCAGTATTTATTTTTATCGCAATAAAAATGAAATATTAAAACATAAATATTTATTTTTTTATGACCCAATTTATAAAGGAAAATTAATAAAACCTTGGGGTGGATCAGAAAAATTGACAAATGTATTTTGGGGCCAGAATTTTATTTCATATTTTTTCCCCGATAGCGATATAACTGCCCTATATAATTTTGAAAATAAAACTATTCCACAGGATTCTTTTGTAGTTAACTCAAGTGAGATTTTATTATTAGATAAATGATAGTTTATATTAAAAAACATATAATGCGCATATGAAAATTAATAAAACCTATTTAATTCTTTTTTCTGGAATGATTTTATGGGGAATGTATCCATTATTTACTCATAAATTTGTTCTTGGAATAGACCCACTTTTTTTGGTGAGTGTTTCAACTCTTATAGCTTCAATTCCATTTATTATTCAACTTTTATTAAAGAAAGAATTTGGTCAGTTATTCTTATCAAAAAATCTAAAAACCTTGCTTTTTATAGCATTATTCACTGCTATCGGTCATGGTTTTTTATTTGTAGGGACAAAGTTGACGTCGGGGACTAATACCGGATTGCTTCTTCAAGTAGAACCAATTTACTCATTGATCTTAGGAGTAATTTTTTTGGGAGAAATAATTAGCAGTAGTCAAGTTGGTGCAACTTTACTAATGGTTATTGGTGCAATAACTATTGTTTATAAAGGGGGAGTTAATTTAAATTTAGGAGATATCCTTGTTTTATTTTCACCACTCATGTTTCAAATTTCTCATGCAATAGCAAAAAAACTGTTAAATAAGGGGACAGACATATTCCTCATATTGGCAGGTAGACAGCTTTATGGGGGATTAATGCTTTTGTTTTTTTCTTTTATTATGAATAAATCTATTATTAATTTATTTAATTTTAATAGTCTAACAAGTGCTTTATATTTGGGTTTATTTTTATCTGCAATATCTTTTTGTTGGTTTTCTTCCATAAAAAAAATTCCCGTTTCTGTTGCATCGTCTTTTTTACCATTAACAGCAGTTGTATCTTTACTTGGGTCAGTTTTTTTTCTTAAAGAAACAATTAGTATTCAACAATATCTTGGTTTTTTCTTTATAGTCGGTGGTATGATTTGGCAAGCCAATCTCCCAATTCACAAAACTTCATCTTAATTAGCCCATTGTGCCAGGCCATGTCTCAGGAGGTTAGAACATTTTGGCAAGATTAATCAATTAGTTCAAATAGATAGTAGGCAGTTCTGTTCCCGGGCTTATCATACTTCTTAATAAGTTTTATTGGCCAGTTTTCCGGAAATTCTTTTCTTTGAGAAAAAACAACATAGACTAAGTTTTCTTTAAGTTCTTTTTGATTATCGATAAGGACCTTTTCGTCAAGTGGCCAGAAACCGCGAATATTGATTTTATCATCATCTCTCAAGAAGACATTTAAAACATCGCCAATCAAACCAAAATCTCCTTCAGCTAAGATGACAACTTGTTTTTCCTTTGATTTAACACGTGCATATTCCATCATCTCCTTGGCACCCCATCCTGCCGTTTCACCTTCTACATACTGACCCTTGTCAATCTCTGGAAAAGGAATGAGCGCAGGGTTAAAATAAAATCCATAAGCATAAAAACCGGAGATTAATAAAAACACAACCAATAGAATAGATTTAAATATTTTTGATTTTAGATTAGAAAAAAAATAAGCGGAAAAAATTGTAAGTAAGGTTGCTAAAAATATTAAATATCTGGGGAAAATTACTCGGGATAAACCAGCAATGGCAAAATAAGGGGCAAATAACCAAATAGAGAAATAAAGACCCAAGCTAAGGTCATATTTCAGCAACATAACCAAACCAATAGCTCCTAAAAAACCGGTCAACCAGCCCATTTCTGAAAAAACATAATGAGGAATTATTTTAAGGTTTGACCAAAAAACGGTAAAAGGAGATTTAACAAATTCTGAGAAGGGCATAACAAAGGTATTGTTTTTTTGTTCAATATAGTGCATAAAAGGGGATAGTCTTTGTATGTTATATAGAACTATTGCAATAGCAAAAACCAAAATGAACAAAATAAAATAATTTATAGTTTTATTGATAATATTTTTCTCAAGTTTTTTATTCCAAATTAACACCGGAGCCAAGGCAGAAAGGATAATAAACATTCTGACCGAAGACTTTGTCAGCATAGCCATTCCGGCGATGACTCCAAAGAATAAAGCCAGATCAAGCCTAAGTGTTTTAATAACTAATATGGAAAAAAACAAGATCCAGATAAAACCGGTGTTAACGGCAGAATCAGCCAAGGCAATCCGGTCATAAAAAAGAAAAAAAGGCGTAAAAATATATAAAAATATACCCCAAAAAGCTGTTTTTTTATCAAATAAATAAAACAATAAACTAAATAAACCGGTTAAAGAAACAAAACCAGTGGCAACCGAAAACATTCTTCCGCCAAAGAGCAAATTTTGAGGGAATAATTTTAGGAAAGGTATCGTTCCCCATGTTTGCAATGGTTGGCGACCGTCAGTTAGGGAAATAAATCTCCAAGAGGCGTCATGCCAGGCAACTCTAGCCCAGTGAATGTAAATCCCCTCATCAGAAAATATCGGTAATTTATCCAAAAAAATAATTCTGGTAAGGAAAAAAAAGACAACTAAACAAATTCCCAAGAGAATATCTTTACGATTGAAGTTTTTTTTAAAGAAAGAAAAAATTTTGGAAACGTCAAACATAATCAAATATTATATAATAAACAACATGAAATATTCAGTCGTTTTGCCCGTTTATAACGAACAGGAAAATATAAACTCCCTAAATAAAAGAATTACTAAAGTTTTTGTTGAGCTAAAAAGAGAATATGAAATTATTTTTGTCAATGATGGCTCTCATGATAAAACAAAAGAAATTTTGGAAGATCTACATAAAAAAAATAATAATATAAAAGTAATTAATTTTTCCCGGAATTTTGGCCATCAAACAGCGGTAACAGCTGGTCTTGATTTTGCCTCGGGCGATGCAGTGGCAATACTTGATGCAGACCTACAGGATCCTCCTGAGATCTTGCCAAAATTTTTTGCTAAGCTGAGCCAAGGTTATGATGTTGTTTATGCCATAAGAAAAAAAAGGAAAGAAAACATTCTTAAGATAGTCGCTTACAGTCTTTTTTATAAAATACTTCATATGATTGCCAGCGTTGACATTCCTCTTGATAGCGGTGACTTTTGTGTTTTAAGTCAAAGAATGGTCAAAACCATTAATTCTTTTCCGGAAAGAAACCGATTTATAAGGGGGCTTCGCAGTTGGGCAGGTTTTAAACAAATCGGACTTGAGTATGAAAGAGATAAACGGTTAGCAGGGGAGAGTAAATACGGATTAAAAAAATTATTTAAATTAGCTTTTGATGGTATTTTTTCATTCTCCTTCATACCCTTACAGATAATGTTCTTTTTAGGCTCAGCCTCTCTATTTCTATCTATAATGGGAATCTTTTGGGCAACCTATATGAAATTTTTTACAACCGCCTACGCTCGAGTTCCTGGTTTTGCCACAACAACCATTCTTATAATGTTTGTTGGCGGACTACAATTGTTTTCCATTGGAATTATGGGCGAATACTTAAGACGAGTTTATGACGAAGTAAAACAAAGACCTCAATACATTATCGAATCAAAGATTGGATTCTAAACTATTTAATTATTAAATAATAGTCTCCAAACTGTTTTGTCTTTCCTGTTAAATAATTTGCGTCATTTTTATCTACGATAAAACAACCGCTATTTTTAAAACTCTTGTTAAAATTTTCCGTATCATAATAAAAATTTACTTTTTTTTCAAAATAATAGACCATAGAAGGATGTTCTCCCCACCATTTGGTTGTTGTGATTAGCAATCCAAGTTTATCAAGAGTGGCAAAACTTTCCCGGCTGGTTTTATTAATCAACAGATCAAGCGACTGACAGCGACTTTTAGCATAGAGGGAAAGATAATGATATGATTCAGGTTTTGAATAGTTGATTGCTAAAACGTTTTGTTTAATAAAAGATTGGTAAATCAAAATCAACAACATAAACGCACCTAAAAAAATTTGTAGTGATTTTTTATTAATTTGTTTTATCAAAATAGTCGTCAAAACCGCAAACTGGGGAATAACCGGGTAAAAATACCAAAAGATTTTTGTTTTTGTTAGATTGAGAAAAACAAACCAAGGGAGAAGATAAAAAATCGTAAAAAATGACATGGACGAAATCTTATTTTTAAGAAAGTTTGTCAATGTTATTACTCCTCCAATTACGGCAAAGTAGAAAAAATAACCCATTTGTTCAAGTGCTAGTGTGATATAAAAAGTTCTTTGGCCAAAATGAAATTCGATTGAAGATGTCACTCTCCTGAAGTGTGACTCAATAATATGTTGCCAGAAAAATGCTTTTCCGAAAATAACAAACATTGCAATAAACCATAAAGACAAAATAAAAAACTGAAGCATTATTTTTTTTATTACTTTTTCAAGCTCTTTTTGTTTAATTTCTTTTTTAAAAAATTTGTATAGATAATAAATAAAGACCAAGGCGATGGGATAAAAACCAATTAAAGATTTTCCCATCACGGCAATAAATAAAAAGAAAAGACTGGCAAAAAAATTATTGAAAAAAAGTAAATATCCTAGCCAGCCCAAAAGAATAAAAATATCAAGATTGACGGTCTGGGCCCTTTGCAAAAAAAGAGGAGTAAAAGCGGTAATGGCGACTGTCAATGTTGAAAGCCAGCGATTTTTTAAGACACGGTTATAGAAAATATAGACAAAAGAAAGATTGACAATTGAAACTAAAAGACTGAATAATCTGGTTGTTATTTCCGGTTTTGAAAAAAATACGAATTTTGTTATAAAGCCGTAAATAAGAGGAATCAGAGGTGGCTTGTCCAACCAATAAGATCCTTGCCAAACCGGCATGAGAAATTTATTCTGCTCGATCATTTCTTTTCCGGTTTGAATATAGAGGGATTCGTCCCAGTCAAAAAAGGGAGTCGGGTTAAAAATAAGTTTACTGGCGATTAATACAAAAAAAACACTTAAAAAAATAATGACCGGCCAATGTTTTTTCATGGTTTGAATTTGAATTTTATAGCTTTTTCTAATGGTAATTTTATCTCAAAAGATTGTTTAAATACAATTGATTGGTATTTGAAGTATGTACGAAGTTCGTAAAAACAGGAAAAAATAAGTATTAAGTAGAAAGTAATAAGTATTAAGTATTTGGATATTCCTCTATTTTTTACTAACTTGTGAACGATCGTTAACAAGATAATAATCGCATTTCCAACAAAATATACAACGGAAGGTAGGACGGTATAGATCCGGAGCATATTTGGGTTTTCCCAAGGGTATGTCATTAGAGCTGGAAATATGGAAATAAGGAAATATAATAGAAATAATTTATTATATAAATTATTGAAATTTTTTATTGATATTATTAGACCAAAAATAAACAAAATTCCTAATATCGGATTTAGAGCAGGTTTGTTTGGGTAATTATGCCGGCCGTTGACATCTCCTTTTATATTAAACATCAAAGCGGTTGATGAAATATTATGCCAGAGACCAGAAATTTTTTCATTAACTGTCATCTCGTTATTTTTTAGAAAAAATTGCTGATCAATACGAATGTCTTTATTGGTTAGTAGGTATGAAGTTAGGGGAGTGACAGTGATTACGAAAGGGATTAAAAACAGAAGTATTCGTTTGATTGTTTCATTGTTCCATTGTTTCATTGTTAAAAACAAAAATCCCATTGGTAAGAGAAAAAATATCCGGCCGGGGGTGTAGGAGAGGAAGGTGAAACCGGCAAATAAACCGGAAATTATTAAGTAAAAGCACGACACCGTTTTTTTCGACCGCCACACCCCCATGGGGGCCCCTGGCGATTGTCTCAAAAAAGGTATCTTTGCTTTTTGATTTTCGTTAAATTTGATTAAGAAATAAATAGAAACCAATTCCAAAAATAAAAGAAAAGTTGCTTCGAAGGAAAAACGGGAAAAGTTTAGAAACCAACGGGAAGAGAGGAGGATGAGCGAGAGGATGAAAGGAAGCCATTGTTTCATTGTTTCATTGTTCGATTGTTTAAAAACTTTTTTCATTATTAAATAGAAAAGCAGGACACTTAAGATTCCGAATATAGCAGCGGGGAAACGGAGGGCAAAAGTATTAATTCCAAAAGTTTTAAGAGAGGCAAGCAAAATATAAAAATATAATGTTGAATGGCCGGTGGCGAGTTGAGAATAAGGAATGTATGGCTTATTGTTTAAAGATAAAGCCAGTTTAGTGAATTCAACTTCGTCAAATGCAAGGTTTTTTGGAATATCTGCAAAACGATAAAAAATTAAAAAAACAGAAATAATTGTTAATAAAACAATAGGTAAAAACTTTTTCATGTCTAAGGTAGATTATAACAATTTAAATATGGTAATTTTAACCTGGGACATCCAGTATAATGGTTTCTATATGTCCCAATATTATAATCCTCGAAGAAAGTCTTATCTTTATACACCCAGCTCGTCATCTCCTTTTCGTTTAAGTCGCTCAAAGATTGATTTATTTTTAAACTGTCCGCGTTGTTTTTATTTTGACCGAAGGCTCGGAGTAGCTCAGCCGCCGGGATTTCCATTTTCGCTAAATTCGGCAGTCGATAAATTATTAAAAAAAGAGTTTGATATTCATCGAGCCGACGGGACTCCTCATCCTCTGATGAAAGCTTATAAAGTAGATGCAGTTCCTCTTAAAGATAAAAATATGGATAAATGGAGAGATGCCCTTCGGGGTGGAATAGAATATTTACACAAAGAAATAAACTTAAATATTACAGGTGGCATTGATGATATCTGGGTTAATCCGGCAGGTGAGTTAATTATCGTCGATTATAAAGCAACCTCTAAGACAGGAGAAGTGTCGTTGGACGCCGATTGGCAGATTGGATATAAAAGGCAGATGGAAATATATCAGTGGCTTTTTCGAAAAAATAATCACAAAGTTTCGTCAACAGGCTATTTTGTTTATTGTAATGGCAATGCGGATAAG
>JBBTYO010000071.1:0-1881 GCA_038061735.1 Patescibacteria group bacterium | reverse complement strand
CAAGGTAACCGTTCTGGAAGGAGCGGTTGGATCACCTCCTTTCTTATTTTCTTTCAATTTGTAAAGAAAGTAGTCTGACTCGCAAGGTGCGAGTACGACTCTAAACAAATTTTCCTAGCCCGATTATTAGACTAAATATTAAATACAAAGAAAACAAAATTGCTTCGTACAGACGTGATTAATTACGTCTCTACCTAACGAATGGATTTCGGTAGAGGATTGGAAACTACTCCGATTACATCTGAGGGAAAATAGCGATAAAATACATCACCAATAACGCTGTCTATTGTGACGGCACAAAATTCTCTCGAATCCGAGGATCTGGGTCGATTATCTCCCATGACAAAAATGTAATCTGCGGGCACTGTGTAGGGAACGTTGTCTTTGATACAACCACCATCCCATAAATTAGTGGTTGCGGCGATATAATTTTCTGTTAATTGAGTATCGTTTACCCTCACTACCCCGTTTGAAATATTAATAGCATCTCCAGGTAAACCGATGATTCTTTTTATATATTCAACATCAGGATTTTTTGGTGATTTAAAAACTATAACATCTCCCCGTTCCAGCTTTCTAAATTTATATGTAACTCGACTGGTTAAAATATAATCACCAGTATGGAAAGTATTTTCCATTGAGGCGCCTTTGACTTGATTTGGAGTTAAAATAAAAAGATAAACAACAATAAAAAGGGAGCCAATAAAAACAACTGTTTCAAGAATGTCCATGACAAAATCAACAACTGGTTTTACTATCTTCATAAGGATTCATTGTAAAAAAAAAGCTAAAGTTTTACAAGCGGGTTTTGTATAATTATTATACGGGATCTGTAGCTCAATGGCTAGAGCGCTTCATTCACATTGAAGAGGTTAAAGGTTCGAGTCCTTTCAGGTCCACTGTGAAGATTTTAAAAAAAATTAAAGGTTTGAGCTTGATCGAAATTCTTGTGGTTATTACTATCATCGGTTTGCTTTTGATTTTTACTACGCCACCAATTTTGACTCAGCTACAAAAAGCCCGTGATGGAAAGAGAAAAGTTGACATCAATTTAATACAAAAGGGTCTAGAAGAATATTATGATTCAACCAATTGTTATCCAGAAAGATTACCTGAATGCGGAAATGTTTTTTCAGTGGGAAGTACAAATATACTAGCAGGAATACCTTGCGACCCAAAAAATAATTCTTTTTATCCATATATCACAACTGGTGAAAATTGTAGTCCTTATTTTAAACTTTATGCAAAATTAGAAAGGTCTGAAGATCCAAATATTTATATGACAGGCTGCGAAAATGGATGTGGTCCTAACTGTGCATATAATTTTGGAGTTTCTAGTTCCAATGTTGGTTTAGATTATTGTGAAGCTCCTATAAACCCAACTTCAAGCCCCACAATTTATGTGTCTCCTGGTCCATCTTTAACACCTTCGCCAACTCCTCTTCAATATGTTTGTTCTCCCGCCTCCGGGCCTCATCCCGAAGGTAAGTGTGAGCCGTATGCAGTTCCAACATTAAGTGAATGTCCGAAAATTTATCCTGATGATCCAACCTGTCAATACGAGTGTTATTTAAAAAATAACCGCTGCAAAAACGCCAAAGGAAAATTCAAACAATAAAAAATCTGCGAAGAAATAATGAGGCATATCGAAGGAAATCTTCTGTCCTAACAGTCCGAAATACGTATTTTGTAGGTTATAAATTGTCATTTCAACTAGAGGTCATATTTCGAAAGAGCTTATTCAGACTTCTAATCTTTATCTATCATTTGATAAGTTAGAAGAATATATTAAGAGAGTTCCTTAAAAAAAATCACCCCGCTTTGGCGGGGGATGTGTATTACTTTAATTATCACATTATGATTTATTATTGTCAAGATCAA
>JBBTYO010000070.1:0-1131 GCA_038061735.1 Patescibacteria group bacterium | reverse complement strand
ACTGGTCAAAACATATCTTGACCAGTGGTCTGAATTATGGGGTAAAGTATAAACGGTCCAGCCGAACCGGTAGATGAAAATTGATTAACAAGATGCCCAATAAACGTTTTTGTATCCAAAAGTTCATTACCCAAAACATTATCGATCAAGATTTTAAAAGGCCAAGGAACCAGCGTCTCTATCCCTGTGGCAATAAGAAGTAAGATTAGGATGAGGGCGATTTGAGGAATGCGGCTGATAATGATATCTTTAAGCGTTTTTTTTAGATTACTATTCATACTTTATCTTAGCGGTGTAATAAAAGAATAGGTGGGAGATGTAAAAGAAAATTGTGTTTCCGGATTTACCGTTAGTCGGAAAAAATATTTGACGTGGGGAAAAAGAGATGATAATTTGGCAAACGTAGTTGATGGAGGAACGCTAATTTGCGAGATAAGTTGATTTTGCTGTAAACCATAATCTATCCGTATCGGCAAATTACCATTAATCTGCCAGTTAATTGTTGCGGTTGTTGGAGTGATGTCACTAACCGATACGTCAGTAATATTTGGTAAATTTGTTTGTCCGCTATCGGCGGTTTCCACTACGGAAATAGGCGATGAAAATAGTTCCCCGCCCATATATTTCCAAGTAAAAGTTAAAATTACAAGACCGATGAAGACTATAAAAGCAATGAAGATACCTATTTCGCGTCCGGATACATCAAAATTTTTTATCCTGTATGATGATGACCTTAATTGTTTCGCCATTGTATAACACCAAACATACCAGATTCTTCCTATTAAAATCAAGTTAATTTTTTTTGGTATAATCTGTTTGCTGACAGCATATGTATTTTACATATTTACTATTAAGTAAAAAAGACAACAAATATTACACAGGAATAACTAATAATATAGAAGAAAGATTAAAAAAACATAATCATGGGTATAAAGCAACTATGTCAACTTTAAAAAGAGGGCCGTTTGAACTAGTGTTTGTACAGATTTGTAAAGATAGAGTTGAAGCAAGAATATTAGAAAAATATTTAAAAAGTGGAGCTGGACGAGAACTAAGAGATAAATTATTTGAAAAGAATTTTTGATATCTGGTAGGTGGTCGTAGCTCAACTGGTAGAGCGTCGCCCTGTGG
>JBBTYO010000069.1:0-4194 GCA_038061735.1 Patescibacteria group bacterium | reverse complement strand
CGGCTGGTTGAGCGGGTTCTTCCTTTTTTTTCATCATTTTCTTTTCCATTGACTTGGCCTTCTGTTCTTTTTTCTGTTGCTCTTCAACTCCGGTATCACCTATTAATCTTGGTTTGACTTTACCCATAAGAAAATATAAATTTTATAATCTTTATAATTTTTATAACTATTATTTTTCTACATCTATACCCATTGAACGTGCTGTGCCGGCAACGATCTTTATGGCTGCAGCAACATCATTTGCATTTAAATCGGCCATTTTTTCTTTGGCAATCTCTTCTAATTGAACTTTCGTTAACTTTCCTACTTTTTCTGTATTTGGTTTACCCGAGCCTTTTTGGAGGCTCAGCTTCTTTTTTATCATTGCAGCAACAGGTGGTAACTTAGTAATAAAAGTAAAGCTACGATCTTCGTAAACTGTAATTACGGCTGGGATTATCTGCCCCTTCATCTTTGTAGTCTTGGCATTATATTCTTTTATAAACTCCATGATCGGCACACCATGTTGACCTAAGGCGGGCCCAACTGGAGGCGCTGGAGTTGCCTCACCCGCAGCGAGATTTAATTTTAAAATGATTTTTATTTTCTTAGCCATATTTTTCTAATTTAAAAATGTAATTATAGACTGGATTCCCGCCTCCGCGGGAATGACAGCATTAATATTTTAGAAGCGAGGTATCTATTTTTGAGAAAATCGCCAGGGGCCCCGTGGGGTGTGGCGTTCGAAAAAATACGATACCGAGCTTTTATAACTTGGTTACTTGCAAAAAATCGAGCTCAACCGGTGTTTCTCGATCAAAAATCGACACTAATACTTTAATCTTTCCTTTTTCTTCATCTATCTCCTGAATGCTTCCAAGAAAATCTGAAAAAGGTCCGTCTGTGATTTTAACTGCTTCCCCAATAGAAAACTTTGATTTAAACTTTGGTTGTTCTTGTTTGACAAATTTCATGATTGCCTCGACTTCTTTATCTGAAATTGAGGTAGGTTTTAATCCTGCTCCAACAAATCCCGTCACTCCTTCGGTGGTTCTGACCACTAACCAAGAATCGTCGTTCAAAATCATCTTGACTAAAATATAACCAGGAAAAACTTTTTCCGTGGCCTTTGTTTTTTTACCTTTTTTAACAACAATGATTTCTCTCGTTGGAATTACAACGTCAAAGATTTTATCTTCAACTCCCAAACTTTTGACTCTCTGTTCAAGCGCCTGTTTGACACGTCCTTCATAACTGGTTTGAATATGAATAACGTACCACTTAGGAACAGGACCAGATGGAGCAACTGGAACACTAGTCTTTAAAGCTTCTTTTTGTTCTGCCGCAATCTGTACCGGGTTTGCCATAATTAATCATCTAAACTTAGTTATTATCTCTAATCCCTTTGCTAATAGAATGTCTATTATACCCACATAAAGTCCAATTATCAAGGAAACAATTATGACAATTGTTGTCAGTCTGATCGTTTCTTGCCTTGAAGGCCAAGTAACCTTCTTAAGTTCATCAATAATATCGGTGGCAAAATTAGGATTTACTGCTGGTTTATTTATCATTTCAATATTGTAACACAAATTTTGTTATATTTAATTATGACTAAAGAAATTATTCATGCATTAATTTTGATTTTTACAATTGTTTTAGCTTTTATTCTTCCAAAAACTAATTTAGCTCAATATGATCTTCAAATTAGCGCCGGTCTTTTTATTCTTCTTTATTTGGCAAAAAATTTTATTGTTTCTAAAAATATTTATTCACGTTTGATTGAATCTGTCGTTTTTACTTTGATAATCATGGGTATTGTTAATTCGACCGGTGGATTGACTTCGCCTTTTTTCTTTCTTATTCACTTCCTTCTTTTCTCGCTCTCAATCATTCTTGAACCGATCATTTCTATCACTACAACGGTCACTTTAATTATTTTTTTTCTTCTAAATTTACCGGCTCATCAAAACTTCAATACTTTGATGCCGATTATTTCTCTGGCTTTTATTACACCTTTTGCCATGTTTTTGGGACAAGAAAAGCTCAGAATCCGTCAGCTGATGGAGAAAAATTCAAAAAGCAAAGAGGATACTTTCTTATTTTTGTCATTGCTCATAAAAAATCATTTGAAAAATATCCGGGACGCTGCTCAAAATTTTGTTGGGGACCACCAACTTGAGATTATCAAGAAATCAGCCCAAAGGATGGAAAAGTTGATTGAGAAGTTTGAGGAAGAAAAATAATATGCGTAAGTTTATAATCTTTATAATATTTATAATCATTATAATGACTATAACCCATAGAGTGTTGGCTATCCCCATGGATTCTTCCCGCTTTAAAATGGAATCGGCTAATGTTGAAATTGCGGGCGGTAATAAAACTTCAACTAGTTATAAATTAGCAGATACGGTTGGACAATTAGCCGCCGGTCAGTATTCTTCGACCGGGTACGTGGTCAAGGCCGGTTTTCAATATCTTCATTCAATAATTCCTTTCCGTTTTTCAATTTCTGATATTAATATCGACCTTGGTACTTTAGTTCCTGGCACTTCTTCAATCGCGACTACCAATCTAACTGTTTACTTTGGCGGTGCTGGTCAGTATCAGGTAACCGCAATTGAAGAAGGACCGCTTAAGACTCAGTCCTCAAATGTTATTCCTGACACAAGTTGTGATGGCGGTGCCAACACCTGTAATGAATCATTAGCAAAGATATGGTCCTCGGCCTCAGCTTATGGTTTTGGATATGGTATGTCCGGAAATGATATTTCCACTGATTTTATCGACGGCACTTATTTTCGACCATTTCCTGATCGGACAGCGGCTGAATCCCCGGCCACTATTATGACGAGTATCAATGTTGGGAAAAATCGTCAATCGACGGTTACTTTTAAGGTAAATATTTCATCAATCCAACCGGCCGGAAGCTATCAAACGGTTATTAATTTTGTGGCCACACCGAGTTATTAAGTTAAAATTTAAAAGTCAAAATGCAAAATTTAAATTCAAAATTCAAAAGTAAGACTGTCATTCCCGCGAAGGCGGGAATCCAGACTAAAATTTCCTGGATCCCCTTTTTCAAGGGGATGACAATGATGGTGATTTTTTTGACTTTTGCCTTTTTATTTTTGACTTTTCCAATTCATGCTCAACAGGTCTCTCTCTCCCTCTCTCCTCCTCTTCTTGAATTATTTATTAAACCTGGCAAAGCAATTATGATTGCCTATAAATTAGAAAATCTTGGTGATCCGACTTTTTTAAATTTAAAAATTTTACCTTTTGAAGCTAAAGATAATCTTGGTAACATAAGAATTAAATCGGAATTTGAAGGGCCGGTTAGATTTAGTTTGGATAATGCCGACCTAACTCTTGATCAACCGTTTTTTTTAAAAACTAAAGATTCTCAACAAATTTTACTACGAATAAGAATTCCGGAAAATATTACTGACGGTGATTATTATTACAGTCTTCTGGCCGAAACAATTCCTCCAACCGCCAGTGAGGGAATTGGTTCAGCCCGAGCTAAAGCCACAATTGGCTCAAATATCTTAGTAACCATTTCTAATTCTGGAAATATGGACATTAAGCCAAAAATTATTCTTTTTTCAACGAAAAACGGATTTATGCTTGGTAAAAATATCAGAGTTTTCGATAGCTCAGAAAAAATTCCTGTAGTTTTAACTGTTGCGAATAAAGGAAAAAATATGATAAAGCCAGAAGGACAAATCAGTTTAAAGGGTAATTTTGGAGAAACGGCAAAATATGATATTATTTCAAAAAATATTTTGGCGGAATCAGAGCGAATGATCGAGGCAACGCCATCTGCCGACCTATCATCTAGGATCTATTATCCATCATCTTTATTATTGTCCGGGTTTTTTATCGGAAAATATAGTCTTTCTACCCAAATAAAGTTTGGAGAAAATTCTCCGACGATTTTTGGCTCTACAACATTCTATGCTTTCCCGTTTAAGATATTAGGTGGAGTATTACTTTCGTTAATAATAGTTTTGTTTATATTAAAGAGAAGAAAGGATAATGACTAAATTTGATTTAGATTGTTTCATTGCTTCATTGTTTCATTGTTAAAAAACAATCGAACAATGTAACCATGTAACAATTTAGCTTCTGCTTTTACATATGCCTATTGAAGTTTTTTTCCCCTTCTAACGCTCCGTTAGACTACTTTTGTAGGTTATAAGCGGTAGACAA
>JBBTYO010000068.1:0-4601 GCA_038061735.1 Patescibacteria group bacterium | reverse complement strand
ATATGAGTTACATCAAGTTTTTTTAAATCTTTTTTAAATAGTCGAATCGTTGGTATCAACATCAGAAAGTTCAATACTGCAACCCATAAATTAGTTGTCCATAAACTATTATTGACTAATGACTGTTTAATAAAAGCATTATTTATAGCTAAAAACAAAGTTGTCAGAATTCCAATTGCGATGGTTCTCTTAAAAAAAGATCTAATATTAAATTTTTCATCCATACTTGAAAATATTCCGGCAATAAGAATCACACCAACAAACAATAAACGATACGTGGTTAGTTTTTCTCCAAAAAATCCTATTCCAATCAAAACAGCAAACACGCCTCGAAAATTAAATAAAGGCATAAAAGTTGAAACATCCAAACTATAATTTGAAAAAATATAAAAAATATTAAATAAAGTGGAAAAAATAGCCGCTAAAATAATTAAACCCCATCCATTTGGGAAAACAGCATGATAATAGATAGCCGGAGGAATCGTAAACAATAAAGTAACCGTTGTCAGTAAAAAATTAAACAACCAAGGATTGGCAATGGCGTGTTTGCTGGTTAATTTTGCTGTTATGACAAATAAACCTGATACAGCCGCTCCAATCTAAGCATAAATATAAAATGGCATAAGGTTATATTATATCAATCCAAATATTTTTTAATATTCTGAAGATGTTCTTCGTAAGTTACAGCACAGTGAATTTGTTTAAAATGATCATGAAGATAAAAAAGGCAGTCGGTTTCTTCCGGATTTAAAGCTGCCTCAATATAGTCAACATTTGGACTGCAGATCGGAGTCGGTGGCAGTCCCTTGTGTAAATATGAATTATACGGCGAATCATTTTTTTGTTCTTTTAGGTCAATCGACCCCCACCATTTTCCCTCACTGTTTTTTCCTAATGTATACTGCATCGTGGCATCAATTTGTAGCGCCATTCCCTTATCTAGCCTGTTCCAAATGATTCCCGAGATAAGCTTCATGTCATTAATTCCAGCCGCTTCACGGGCAATAAGAGAAGCTATTTTTAAGCCTGTCACCCAACGGATATTGGCAGCTACATATTTATCGGCCAGTGGTGCAAACTTTTCGTTGAATCGGTTAATTAGCCGTTTAGCCACTTGTTCGCCGTTTTTATCAACCGGTATCAAATAAGTGTCAGGGTAATAAACTCCTTCAAAATATTCGGGTTTTGAATTAGTGTAAACGATATTCCATTTATTTAGTTCATCACTGTTCCAACCCAGTGCCTCCGTCAATATCTCACCTACCTGCTCTTTACGTAGACAGCTTGACCAACTCACCCAAACTAAATCCGGTTTACCGTTTATTTTTTTAAATATATCCAACGCCCACATATTACGATTTAATTTATATCCACCTGCTTTGACGTCGGCAAAAAAAACAAAAGTATTAAGATAATATTCTAGTACCTTATTTTTTTTGATAAATTTTCCCTCTTCCAATTTTTGCACTAAATTAAAACCTTCCAAATTTTTCGGAATTACAAATATTTCTGTTTCTTTACTTCCCCCCACCGGCCCAAAATAATACCAATAAAATGGGCTAATTACCAAAACTAAAAATAATATAAAAATTAGAATCTTTTTCATGAGTTTAATTATACTGCATTTGAGCCATGTGTTCGGAGGCCATTCGATAACAATATACTTTTATGACAATATAAACTATTCAATCGATCTGAAAGATAGATGTTATAATTTAGTTTAAATTAATAAATAACCTATAGTATGATATAATTAGACATTTCTGATCAATTCTTTATAAATTAAGCAATTTTACTTATAAATGAAAGTTGAAGTTGTTAGGAGTCGTTTACAGGAAGTTTGTGTATTTATTGACTGTCAAGGTTTTGTGTGGATTTTTTCCCAACATTTAAAACCTGACGGGAATGAATGTAAATTAACAAGTCCGGAAGAAACGAAAATTGGTCGTAAATTTGTTATCCAGGGAATTAGTGAAAAAGGGTATTATGGCAGATGTAGTGTTTGTAATTCAAACCTAATAGCTCCAAGAAATAAACTATCATCAAATTGTTAACCTTTATCTCCGCACCTAACCAAACCTGAAACTAATTGTTTCGGAAGTGATTGGATGGTATTTACTTCGGACAAAATCAACAGTTCCTTTGCATTTCTAGTTGGTTTTTTCTTGTATTCTTCGATCAATGGACGGACAGATTTATGTTGTTCATTAGTAAGATTATTTAATCTGATTTTTCTGTAGAAAAAATTTTCTGAAATAATAAAGTGAATAAAATTAGTTTTAACTTACTTGAAAATCTGGATTTTGTTCTGAAGCAATCCGAAGCGTTTCAGCTCTTACTAATTCTTTATCACTGCTTCTGCTTGGAATTGGCAGGGTTGATGTTGAATTTGAAAATTGAATTGTCCCAGTAATCCCACCGTCGACTTGAAGTATTCTCTCCTCCTTAGGAAGCTTCATTACTGCTGATAATAATTCCGTTAGACCGTTTTGTTCAACAATATTCCTGACTTACGCAAAAACTTCATAAATTGATTTTTAGTATATGGTTTATCCCATTACAACAAGATCTAACCTTTTTAATTGGGACACTGAATTAACATCCTCATTACCAGCCATAAAGCTTGCTTGTCATCCCCGTGAAGACGGGGATCCAGTCTATAATTACCTTTAAAAATGAACATTTAGCTTGGATTACCGCCTCCGCGGGAATGACATCATAGGGTCACAAGATTATCTAAAAAATATTTAGGTCACTGAAATGCGTAAGTCAGGAGGAAGCTTAATTACTGCTGATAGCTCTTCTAATAGACCGTCTTGCTCAACAACACCCATATGTTGAAGAGTTCCCGATTGTTTAATGGGTAATTAAGCAACAACGATAGTTCTTCCTACTCGTGCAAATTTTTTAGCTCCTGCTGTTGCAGGGTTTTTAGCCTCTAATAACATTTTTTGATTATAACATATTATGGGATAGTATTGAAGAAAAAATTTGTGAACTGTTGGTGGTAAATTTGGATTTATTTCTTCTTCGCTATCTTCAACAATTTTTTCACTTCACGGTCAAAGTCGGAAATATAATTTTTGTCTTGTTCGGATCTATATTTTTCAAATTCTTTCTCCGCTTTTTCTTTTGCACCTTCCGCAGATACCTTCCCCTTATGTTGAAGTGTGGGATAATCAGCCATATCGAGAAATTTATTTAAAAAACCTACCCATTCTTTCATATTCGTCACAATACCTCGCCTTGCTCTTGATTCTGCAAGTTCTAAATATGCGGAAACAATACGATTCAACTCATCGATATGTTTTTCACTCAGATAATTTTTAGCAATAAGAGTGTCGCTTTTAAGAATTTGACCTTTAGGTGCATTTTTCCAGGTAGTTAACCCCATAAATGTTTTTTTTGCATCTGATTTTGAGTATATAATCTCGGCTGCCGTCTGCCCTGTTATAGCATAGTGTAGTTTATTTTGAACGGTGGCAAAAAATTCTTTGGTGATATTAGAGTCTCTATCATAATCGGCAGAAAGTACGTAGATATCTGTAATCTTTTGATAAAATCGTCGCTCGCTCGTTCGTATCTGTCGAATCCTTTCGAGCAATTCTTCAAAATAATCCTGACCAAAATACTGAATTTGGGATATGAACCCCAAAAACTGTACCACCACCTAGTCTAGATTTTTGTCCTCTTCAACGACTCCTGTAAACTAAAAATATATGGATAATCAAGTACCAAAGGTAACGAGGAAAGCGTATTCCTCACATGTTAAATTTCAGGCAGTAATGGAAGTGATTAAGGGGAAGGCAGTTGGAGAGGTTGCCCGACTTTATGGGTTTCACCCAACATTGTTTCCAAGATGGAAACGCCAGTTTGAGGAAAAAGGTCCAGGGATATTTGAAGAAAGAAAAACTGATGAATCAAATAAGAAAATTGAAGAATTGACATAGATGATTGGCAAGAAAGAAATCGAGATAGAACTTTTAAAAAAATTCTTGGGGAGTGTGGGTTAACGATAGCTCAAAAGTTTAATCTGATTGAAAAGTTTAAAATTCAATTTGGATTAAACAGGTGTTGTAAAGTCTTGAATATTTTTAAATCAAGTTACTACTACAGCATCCGCTCCCGCTCTTTGACAATCAGGCAAAAGGAACTAGAAGAATACGAACTAAAACAAAAAATAATAGAGGTGGTCACTGTTCATCCCGCCTACGGTTACCGCCGGTTAATTCCGGAGTTAAAGAAAAAAGGCGAGATAATAAATCACAAAAGATTACTACCTCTTCTTAAAAGTTGGGGAATAACTTTAAGGCGAAAAATAGTCAAAAAAACAAGATCAGGAATTGAAACAATTTTGACATTTCTGGGGAGCAGGGTTAACGCCGTTAAAAAATTATCTGAGGAAGAGTCAAACAAAATTGGGAGGATTGTTTACACTGATTTTACTGAGATTATCTACAATAACGGACTGGGTAAAATATATTTGTTCCCATATCTTGAACATGTGAGTAAAAAGATAATAGGTTACGCGATGTCCCGCCGTCCAATAACTGAGGTAGCATTAATTGCCCTGTCTCAGGCGGTTAAAACTTTGCGTGATT
>JBBTYO010000067.1:0-2001 GCA_038061735.1 Patescibacteria group bacterium | reverse complement strand
TCTGGATTCTTTTCTTCAATAAGTCTTAGTTTCCATAGCCTGCTCCATTTCTTTATTTGTTTTTCTCGTTGTATTGCTGATTCGGGATTATTATGCTGTTCAAAATAAACTAAATGATGGATTTCGTATTTTTTTGTAAATCCATCTACCTTTTTATTCTTATGCTCCCAAACACGCTTTGCTAGATTATTAGTTACTCCAACGTATAAAGTACCGTTTCTTTGAGAAGATAAAATATAAACGCAATATGTTTTATCAAACATATAAGGTCATTTTAGTCTGGATTCCCTCCTTCGAGGGAATGACACAAAACTATAAAATCCATGGGGCACTAATTGATAGAAGTCAGGAAAGTAAATCCTTATGTATTTTTTCATCTATTTAAAAATTCTTTTAATAATATTATTTAATCTTTTATTGTTAAAGAAATTAGCGTAATACAAAATTTTGTTTTTGTCTATTTTTGCTAGATTTAATCGATCATTCAATTGTCTATCTCCTTGGGAGACAAAATAGAGATAATCTATAACAGCTTTTTCTGGAGATGCTATAAGAGTGTCTCCCTCTTTGTGATAACCGATAAAAGCCTGAATAGCTTTTTTCAGTTCCTCAATCTGCCCTTGCTGATTATCGATAGTTTGCTGCTAGGATGATTGAATGATAAGATCAGTTAATTGATAATTGTATAGGGGACATAGTTGACTTTATCTGGTGTTGAAATTTTATTTTCAATTAAGGATACGATAGTTTTACTTACAAATTTATCGGATTTTCGAGAAAAATAATTCATTCCCAGAGAAAAATCATCTTTTATAGACGCGGATAATTTAATCTCTACAAGATGAAGTCCATTATCTTCGATAACCAAATCAACCTCGTGGCCTTCTTTGTCTCTTAGGTAATAGATTGATGGCTCTATACCTCTGAATATGTAGCTTTTTATAATTTCAGAAACGACGTATGTTTCAAAAAATGCCCCTCCCATTGCTCCTGCCTGCAACACCTCAGGAGATTTCCACTTTGTCAGATAAGATCCCAATCCCGTATCCAAAAAATATAGTTTTGGCGCCTTTATAATTCTGTTTGTGAAGTTTGGATAATACGGCCTCAACAGATATATCTGCATCGTGTTTTCTAAAATATTTATCCATTCAATCGCAGTTGGGGTGGAAACTCCGCTGTCTCTGGCGAGATTTGATATATTTAAAACCTGGCCGGTTCTCGCCGCGCAAACTTGAATAAACCGATTAAATTCATTCGTTTTATTGACACCAAAAATCCCTACTAAATCGCGATCTAAATATGTTTGTATGTACGAATTAAAATATACATCTCTGTTTGGAACGTTATTTGATTGGAATACGGGGAAGCCTCCTTCAAAAATTTCCTTAAATACATCAGGTAATTTGGGTTTTTTGTATGTACCTCCGAATGGGTGCTTATTTGTTTTTTTGTCTTTTTTCTTTTCCGCCATTGAGAGGCCAAGAACGTTTAATACTGCCACTCTTCCCGCAAGGGATTCTTGAATATTTTTGATTAAGCTAAATTGTTGTGAACCTGTCAACCAAAATTGGCCATTATTGCTTGACTGATCGACCATTTTTTTAATCAGTGGGAAAAGTTCGGGCGCATACTGTACTTCATCAATAATAGTTGGCAGAGATAATTGTTGCAAAAATAATGCAGGGTCTTTTTGGGCAATATTTCTTTGATCCAAGTCATCGAGGCTAACATAGCTAAATTTTTTATTTTCCGCTAATTTTTTCAAAACAGTTGTTTTTCCAACCTGTCTGGGACCACCCAAAAACACCACCTTG
Organism: Patescibacteria group bacterium; assembly: GCA_038061735.1. Lineage (GTDB taxonomy): Bacteria > Patescibacteriota > Microgenomatia > UBA1406 > GWC2-37-13 > GWC2-37-13. The sequence continues at coordinate 184 of JBBTYO010000067.1, read as the reverse complement.
AAGGTTTTGCTTGACTCCAAAATTACATCTTCAATAATACGAGGAATGTAAGGCATATACTGACTATTTTAATCTATTACTTTAAATTAGTCAAGTAATAATGCAAGTTACAGGAGATTATTTGGTCTGAATAAACTTATCGAGCTCAGATAGAAGGGCCTCAGGAAAACTTTTCGCCACCGAG
>JBBTYO010000066.1:0-5254 GCA_038061735.1 Patescibacteria group bacterium | reverse complement strand
CGTTTCTATCTATCAGTCGTTAAAAATTGGTCTTGACAAAGGGGTAAGGTTTATACTAACAATTCCCTTGAAGGTTCAAACTCTCAAATTAAAACCAAACTATCAAATCATCGTGGTATGAAAACACCACAACAGGTTACCTACCTGTTTTGGTTATTTACTTTTAGGAGAGTTAAAAATCGTCACGAACTTAAGAGATTATGGGATAGTCTAAAAACAAAAATTTATCGTTTTTAAACACACTTATTGAAACATAAACTACCATTGTTCGTCTTTTTCCCTGAGTTTTTTAGCAATAACTTTACCATTTTCTTGTTTCCCTTTTACGAATGAATAAAGATCACTTTTTTCTTTAATTACTTTTCCTTTATCGGTTATATCACAAACTACATGTTTCGCAGTAATAACATAATTTATCCCATCTATATTTATTAACGAAGCTGTACCGGTCAAGAATGATTTTTTCTTTCCATTCTCATCATCTTTTAAAGTACCGATAAAAACTACCGTCTTCTTTATTTGCTCTAAATCGATTTTTCTCATTTTTTTTAAAATTAAGAATATATATGTTAAGACAAGAAAACATCAATCTGATATCTTAATCCTTTTAAAATTTTTTTTAATTCAAAAACATCAGCTTCTTGAAGCTCTAGACTATAATCTTTTAACAAAGTAGCCAATCTTAATGCTTTAGAATTAGCTTCCTGAGCTAGGTTCTTCCATTCTATCCCACCAGCTTCGATCGCTTCTCTAGCAGTGTAATGTTCATCTTCAAAGAATTGAGTTTTAATGGCTTCAGCTTTTTTTGAACTTTCAAAAGCTCTTATTAAATTACTTACTTGGTCTCGTGTATCTATTCGATGGGTTATTATTTTTTTAATCAATATTTCTTCATAATCTGGCCAATGTTCTTTATCTTTTTCACTTAAAGATTTTATTAATTTTGCAGCTTCTCTGGCATAGGTTAATTGCTTTCCTGAATCTTTTAATTTCATCAAAGATTCCGGTTTGAGGTCAAAAATTAATTGATGATTTATTATTGCCTGTCTACTAACTCCTATCATCTGAGCTACTAAAGAAACGTTTCCTCCAATTTTATCGAGTAAGTTTTTTTCAGCTTGTGCTTGATCATATGGATCCCAATTCTTATTATTTTGTTGGACAGATAAACGTATTAAATCCAATCCAATTGGATCTTGAATTTCTATTACTTGTGCCGGTACTTCATTTCTTCCTAAACCGCCATATTTTGACTCCGTTATGGCTCTAAACCTTCTTTCTCCGTCGACAATAATGTAATGGATATCTTTTTCCTTATCTTCATAGGCGACTGATATTATGATTGGATTAATTAAACCTTGTTTTTCTATTGATTGAGCGAGGTCTTTTAAATCTTGGATTGAAGATTTTGGTGGATCATTAGCCCAAAAATCTCTCCTAGGTTGTGTTGGATCAGGGTGAATAAATTTTTTTGAGATAATTTTTGGAGGACCAATTTTCCTTACTTCCTTATATCGAGCCAAAACATCTTTATAATTATTTATAGACATAATCACAATTAGAACATAAAGAAGCATTATTGTCAAATGATTATATATTTTGTATAAATATATACACTAATATGTGTTTAGCAAAATATTTAAAGAAACAATACGGACATATTATCTAAATCTGTTAAAATAAGCCTCATGATATGCTAATTTAGTTATTATTGTTATAATAAGATGATATGTCCTTAAAAGAACCAACAAGAACTCTTACGTCCGGATTAATTAACAAAGATGTCAATCGATTAACAAATGAATCTGGTCAGTTTCGAGCTGGGCAAATTGTTACAACTACAATAACTGCAGGAATGTTTAAAGTTGGTGTTTTTCTGTCTAATAAACCACAAAATTTGCCAACCGATCCTATCGAGTATGCTTTTATTGGACAAGTGGTTACTTTTTCTATATCTGGACTAAGTAAATCAAGACAAGAATTTGAAGAATGGAAAATAAAAACAATACGTGAAGCAACAGACAGCGAAATAGATGATCACAAAAAAGTGTATCCTACCTCATCATGACCATTCCCACCTCTGATAAATAAATCATCTGAAGCTTTTCCGATCTGGAAAGCTTTATACGAGACACTGTCTGACCTATCGTAGTGAGGTACCGTCTGGTGCCTGACAAAGTGGGTCGTAAAAGATAGTTCCCCTAAAAGAATTCGAATTGAGACTGAAAAATTGGGATTTTTTTGATAAAATGTATCTGTTCTTTAATAAATTGTTTTTCATTGGTTTATTGGTATTTATTGGTCGGATTGGTTTATTTGTATAATTCCCCTGTAGCTCAATCGGTAGAGCAGGATCCTGTTAAGATCAAGGTTAGAGGTTCGAGTCCTCTCGGGGGAGCAAATACAAAAAATAAATTATTTTTTCAGCTGTAAAAGCTTTTCAAAATGCTACTTGACGAAAACATTTCTCATCATTAAAATGAGAGTAAATAAATATGTTGAGTTTTTCAATTACTGGAATAATTGCTCTTTTAATTTTAGCGATTATTTTTGTCCCTAAAATATTAGTCATAATAGACCAGTATGAACGAGGGATTATTCTGACCCTTGGTAAATATTCTCACACTCTTCAACCGGGATTAAATATTCTTGTTCCTATTGTCCAACGAGTTATTAGGACAGATATACGTATTAGAACTTCCGATATTCCGTCCCAAGAAGTGATTACAAAAGACAATGTCCCTGTTGGTATTAACGCGGTTGTATATTTTCAGGTAATTAAACCGGAAGACGCCGTTTTAAAAATCCAAGATTATAGTTATGCAATTACCCAATATGCACAAACTGCTCTTCGCGATGTCATCGGCGGCGTTGAACTTGATACTTTGCTTGGGGAAAGACAAAAATTAGCCGATGAAATCAAAACCATTGTTGATCAGGAAACGACTACTTGGGGAATCGATGTCACCGCCATCAAAATCCAGGATATTGAAATTCCAGCTGACATGAAAAGAGTCATGGCCAAACAAGCTGAAGCCGAACGGGAAAGAAGGGCGACTATCATCCGCTCTCAAGGGGAGCTTTCAGCTGCAGATAATTTAAATAAAGCGATGGCCATGCTTTCCAAAAGCGGTGCTATTTCCATTAGGACACTGCAGACAATTGAAGCCACAACTGCCAATCCTTCAAATACCGTCATTTTTGCTCTTCCAATTGAAGTGCTGGAAGGTTTTAAAAAACTAGCTGGTAAAGTTTAATTTATTTAATCTCTTTCAAAAAATCTTCTGCTAACTTACCAGTACTACTTGATGATCTATAAAATTCTTTCCAGACAACGACAATATTAGCTCCATTAAAAATTGCTCTTTGAACTTCGCGGAGTGAATCGCCACCGGCAATTGATATCATAACGTTATAACTGCTTAAAACTTTATTAATCTGGACATAAGGAATAGGTTTATTTTTGTTAAATTTTTCTTCGTCCACTCCTCGATGTAAAATAACTACGTTTGGTTGTTTTTTTAATTGCCGAAGAATTTTTACAGGATATTCAATATTCATCATATCCAACATGCTATCAATTTCTTCTTTTTGACAACTTTCAATAAAACTGTTGATCGTCTCCAGTGAAGCTTGCCCCAAACATACAGCCGCCGAAGCTCCGGCATTTTTGACCATTTGAACTTCAGTTTCGGCCCGATCCATGGTTTTTAAATCAGCGACGATGTACGGGTTGCCAGTCAAATCTCCTTGAGACCAATAGCTTACCAGTTGTCTTATAACGTCGACTCCATATTCTTTGATAAGTGGTGTCCCTGCTTCTATAATAATTCTGTCACTTTTTGGTAAAGACCGTATGATGGAATAAGCATCACTAAGGTTCGAATTCAAAGCAACCTGAAGATATTTTTTTTTGCGATTAAGAATCATATTGGTTTATAATTACATTTTATCATTATTAAATTTATGGATACAATAACTTCTTTAAAGCAAATACAATCAATTACTTTGAAGCTTAGAAAGATCGGAAAAACCATTGGTTTCATTCCAACCATGGGAGCACTTCATGAAGGTCACCTAAAATTAGTCAGAGAATCAAAAGCAAAAAATAATATAACAATTGTTTCAATCTTTGTGAATCCCACCCAATTTTCCCCTACTGAGGATTTAGCTAAATATCCCCGACCGATTCAGCAGGACAAAAAATTATTGGAACAAGAAAAAGTCGATTATTTATTCTATCCTAGTGTAAAAACAATGTACCCGGACGGATTCCAAACTAATGTCATGACAACAAAACTTTCAAATATTTTTGAAGGGAAAAGTCGCCCCGGACATTTTACCGGCGTGGCCACAGTTGTCCTAAAATTATTTAATCTTATTCAACCGACTCATGCATATTTCGGACAAAAAGATTTTCAACAATGTACTGTTATTAAACAAATGATTAAAGATCTAAATTTACCAATTGTCTTTAATATTGTTCCAACTGTCCGGGATAAAGATGGACTAGCTCTCTCCTCAAGAAATATTTTTTTGAATCCGCAAGAAAGAGGACAAGCATTAAATTTATATCAGTTTTTATTGTTAGCAAAGAAATTAATTAATGATGGAAATAAAAATGCCGAATTTATTAAGACAGAGATGAAAAATTATCTGAAAAAATATAAGCAAGTTCGTCTTGATTATATTGAGATCTGCAACCCAGAAAATTTATCCCCCGTTAAAACTATCTTAAAAAAAGTCGTTATTCTAATTGCCGCCTATGTTGGGAAAATAAGGTTAATAGATAATATAATTACCAATGGATAAAATAATTTTGCTTCTTGCTTTATAAATCATTTCCTGCTTCAATTAAATTAAAGCTCTTTATGAAAGTAAGAAATTTTATCATTATTAATCTTGTCATAATTTTTTTTCTACTTACCTTTCATGCTGTTTTTGCTGAAGATAAAAATACTCCCGGAGGAATGATTCAAAAACTTCCTAAAACCGCCAACGATCCTCAACTTCTTAATGGCCATGTTTACCCAAACTGGGGGCCTCCCTGCCAAAGATATACTTATTCGGTGATTTATCAGGATAAAGAAGGGAGAAAACCTGAGTATATGAAAATTTACTTTAACGGTCAAATGATTAATATGGATAAAGAAAATCTTAATGATGATGATTATAAAAAAGGAGTTAAATATATCTATAAATATGTGCCTAATAAATTAGGCTCAAATTTTTATTATTTTGAGGCTTCAAACGG
>JBBTYO010000065.1:0-2357 GCA_038061735.1 Patescibacteria group bacterium | reverse complement strand
TCTGAAGCAACACCAACGCTGTAAAACGTTGATTCAATCCCCATCTCGGTCAAGGCCTTCTTCATATGCAAAGTTCCTGCTTGGGTTAAACTAACTGAACGGTGGAAAATTTTACTTGGTTTTACTCCAAGTTTCTGTGCTGATAAAATAAAGGCGGCGCTTGAGGCACCTGAGGCTGGATTGACAAAGTCGCTAATTAAAATTGGCTTATTGTTAATTTGTTTTAATTGATCTTTATCTCTCCACAAAATAGTAACTGATAAATTTGTCGTTAGTTCTCCTTTAAGATGGGTTCTTTTTGTGACGACCCTTATTTCATTTTTAAGCTTTGCATTCCGACTTTTTCCAAGCGCTAATCGAGTCGTTATCAAACCTGCACGCTCTAAACTAATCGCCGGTAATTTTTTATCCTCAATCTTAAACTGTTTTTCATGTTTATTCAGTAGCTCATAACCTTCCTTAGCGAGTAAATAATATTCTTTTGCGATCCCAGTATCATGATAAAAAACTGAGTTAAAAACAATTTTTTGGGCGATATCGTTGATCTTGTCCATTAAATGCTTGGCATCGTCAAAATAATTTTCCAGAACATAGATCTGATTTTTTTCCAATTCTTTTAAATTCCAAGGACCAAATTGACCGTGGTATTTACCAATTATTTTTTTATAAAGATCTTTAAATTTGACGATGTGGTCAACTTTGTAATCGCCAAAAAAATTATTGGGGTCTAGAAGAAGTGGGCTAACGTCAATCTTTTTACCGTTCTTACCCGAAGATATTACCACCTTGTCAAATATCATAGTTATGATAGTGTCATTCCCGCGGAGGCGGGAATCCAAGCTAAATATTCTTTTTTAAATGTGATTATAGACTGGATCCCCTTCTTCAAGGGGATGACAATCACTTACCTATTATTTTATTAATACTATTTCTCAACTTTTCTGCTTCCTGTCTTGGATTTTCGGCAAAAATAATCCCTCGGGAAGAATTTATTATCAATCCCTGCTTCTTGGAATTTAATCCTGCCTTTAAAGTGGCCTTTAAATCGCCTCCCTGAGCTCCAATTCCGGGAACAAGCAAGGTTATGTCTCCAACTATTTTCCTTACTTCTTTTAATTCGTTAGGATAGGTGGCCCCAACGACGAGTAAGCAGTTTTTGTTCTTATTCCATTTTTTCGCCACTTGATAAGCAACGTACTGGTATAACTTTTCAATTTTTTTTGCTTTTAATTCTGAATTCTGAATTATAAATTCTAAATTTTGAAACTCACTTGATCCGGGATTGGAGGTCTTACATAATATAATAATTCCTTTATCTTTCATCTCTAAAAATGGTCTTATAGCTTCTTCTCCTAAGTACGGATGGACCGTCACAGCGTCAGAGCCAAGATATGTAAAAACAAATTGAACATATCCTTTGTTTGTGTTGCCAATATCTGCTCTTTTTGCATCTATTATGATCGGAATTTCCGGATATTTTTCTACCAAGTAATCACAAGTGTCTTTTAAAGCATTAATCCCTTCATGTCCTATAGACTCATAGAAGGCAGTGTTCAACTTATAGGAACAAACCAGGTCATGGGTGGCTTCAATGATGGTCTTATTGAACGAAAGTTGGTTCTGATCCAACCCCACACAAACCAGCGATTTATTTTTTTTAACAATCGTGTCCAGTTTTTCCTGGAAGTTCATAGTGGTCTATCATAATTTATAATTTTATTTCATTCCTTTTGTCTCTAGATATTTTTTTCCATGACCAACATTGATGTTGATGGGAACATTTTCCTTGCATAAAGGACAGACAGCTTCGTCGAAAGCTGAAGCTTTGATAACTCCCAAAGCGCTAAACGGGCCGCCAACAACTTCTGAAGTGACCTTTTCCAGATCGCGATTAACCATAACACAAACAGCAACTACGTTACCACCAGTGGCTTTGACAGTATCGACCACTTTTCTCACAGATCCACCAGTCGTTGTCAAATCTTCTATCACTAAAACATTTTTTCCTTTGACTAATTTATCGTAACCACGGGTAAAGATCATCTGTTTATCAGGTGTTTTTTCCGTATAAACTCCAAGAATTTCTTTTCCTTTTAATTTTGAGAGATGGAAAGCTACCCATTGGGATAAAATAATTCCGCCCAAAGCTGGAGCGGCAACCACATCAATATCTGCATCCTTAAATTTTTCCGCAAATAACTCCCCTATTCTCGATGTTTCCGCGGTATGAGGATAAACGGCGTCTTTGTTAACGTAAACGCTTCCATGTTTTCCGGAAGTATAAACAAAATGAGAATCGGTAATAACGGCACCAACCTTTTTTAGGATATCAACAACATTATCCATAAGAAAATAAA
>JBBTYO010000064.1:0-2575 GCA_038061735.1 Patescibacteria group bacterium | reverse complement strand
CCCAAATATAGTGAACCCCAAAAAAATTAAGAGGTATCTGCCAAAAATCGAGCCTTATTACTCCTCCAAAGGGATTTGAGATATAAGGAATACCTAAGCCAAATGCAATTACTAAGGCAGAAATAAGTATGTTAAAAATAAATCTTAAATAAGGTGAAAGATCATAAGCATCGTCCAATAATCCAAGTACGATTAAAAAAAAACTTGCAATTAATATACCTAGAACAATTTTACTGATAGGTAAAAAAATCAGAGATGTAAAGAGAATTGATAAATAAATCGGCAAACCACCGGCTCGAGGAATAATCCCGACGTGAGTATGAGCAGGATGATTTCTAGTTTTTGAATCAGTAACCAGATGAAACTTCTTTGCCAGAGCAATGGTAGGGATAGTTAAAAGATAAGAAATTAAAGTAGAAGACAAAAGTATAAAAAAATTCATTTTAAGAAACGATAAAAATAATTTTGATAAAAATTAAAGTAAAACTGACAATGAGAAAAAGATTGAGGTAATAAAAAATATTTTTTATAAAAACATTTTCAGCATAAAATTTATTAAAAATATATTGGTTAATAAAAAATAAAAAGTTCATAAAAATTGGTAAAATAAAAATTATCAATGAATCAGCTAACTGATTTTCTCCCCAAAGCTGGGAATAAAAAAGTGGGATCTGAGGAGGCATCGTTTTAAATTTTAACAAGAAGGTAACAACCATTAAGATATCTGCTCCTAGTAATAATTTAATCATAGTCATATTATACTTCCTTCTCTATATTTTTGCCCTTGAAATAGAAAAATCATTTGTTTATCATGTTACCTAAAATGAGGGAGGGACGCTTATGAAAGACATAAAAATTTACAATCTGGTTAAGAAGGAAGAAAAAAGACAGAAAGAAGGAATAGAATTGATCCCCTCTGAGAATTATGCATCGTCCGAAGTTAGAAAAGTTTTATCTTCATATTTTGTTAATAAATATTCAGAAGGCTACCCAAAAAAACGTTATTACGGTGGTAATGAAAATGTTGATGAACTGGAAATATTATGTCAGGAAAGGGCTAAGAAACTTTTTGGGGTGCCATTTGCAAATGTCCAACCGTATTCAGGATCTCCAGCAAATTTAGCTGTTTATTTAGCTACTTGTAAACCAGGAGATGTCATCATGGGGCAAGCATTAATTGCCGGAGGGCATTTGACTCACGGACACTCAGTTTCGGCAACAGGCATCTTTTATAAACCATTTCAATATTCCTTAAAGAAGGATAATGTTTATAAAAATAACGATCTGTTTGACTATGCAGAAATCAGGAGATTGGCTAAAGAACATAAACCAAAACTTATTTGGGTGGGAGCCACTGCTTATCCATTGAAATTTAATTATAAAAAATTTGCTGAAATTGCTGATGAAGTCGGAGCATATTTAGTAGCGGACATTGCCCACGTTGCAGGTCTTATTGCCGGAGGCGCTCACCCTTCACCTGTTCCTTACGTTCATATCGTGACAACGACGACTCATAAAACCTTAAGAGGACCTCGAGGAGCGATGATCATGGTTACCAATAAAGGATTAAAAAAAGATCCGGATTTAGGAGATAAAATAAATAAAGCTGTATTTCCGGGTCTTCAGGGAGGACCACATGATAATACGACGGCCGGAATCGCCCTAGCTTTGTTTGAAGCGTCACAGCCGTCATTTAAAAAATATGCAACACAAGTTGTAAAAAATTCAGGAGCATTAGCCAAAACTTTAATGGATGGGGGTTTGAAATTAGTCGGTGGAGGCAGTGAAAATCATTTGTTGCTTGTTAACTTAACCTCAGTACTTGGAGCAGGTTCGGGAGTATTTGCTCAAAAAGCCCTTGATTTAGTTGGGCTGACTTTAAATAAAAACACCGTTCCCGATGAGACCTCTTCACCATTCTATCCATCAGGAGTCAGGCTTGGACCACCGGCTTCCACATCACGTGGAATGAAGGAAAAAGAAATGAAATTTATCGGAGGTGTGATATTGGAAGTTATCAATCTATTAAAGCCTTATAAGTTGCCGGAAAAAAAACCCTCCTTCGCTAAAGCTTCGGAGGGCAAGGAGGAAAGAAAAGATTATATTGCCAAGTTTGAACGCGAAATGAGAGCCAGTAAAAAAATGAAGGAAATTCATTTAAGAGTCAAAAAATTTGCTCTTAGATTTCCGATACCATAAATTTGATTATTTAGCATTGATTTTTAATAAATATTGTGTACCATTAATTATGGCAAAAAAAGTGAAGAAACAAAAATCTGTCGAAAAAATAGTTGTTCAGGAAGAAAACTCTTCAAGAGTTATGGTTAAGCTTCCAAAGAAAATATTCCAGTACGTCTTAGCTCTTCTTATTGTTGCCGGGTTGATTTATTTCGGAGGAAAAGTTTTATTTGTTGCATCGGTTAATGGACAACTGGTAAATCGTTTATCAGTTATTAAAGAGTTAGAAAAACAAGGAGGAAAAAAAACTCTTGATACTATTGTTCTTAAAACCTTGATCAATCAGGAAGCAAAAAAAAGAAAATTGACTATTCCTCAATCTGAAATTGATGCAGAA
>JBBTYO010000063.1:0-5673 GCA_038061735.1 Patescibacteria group bacterium | reverse complement strand
AAGTCAATGGAAAAGAAAATGATGAAAAAAAAGGAAGAACCCGCTCAACCAGCCGTTGAAAAGAAAGAAAAGAAGTCGACTACTCGAACCGCCTTCGTTAAAACTACGGCGGTCAAGGGTAAAAATTATCAAGAAGCAAGAAAAATGATTGATAGAAATAAATATTATTCTTTGAATGAGGCCATTTTGTTATTAAAAAAACTTAAGTTAACCAAATTTGATCAGTCAGTCGAGCTCCATTTTGTTGTTGGTGAAACAGGTCTAAAAGGGGAAGTTGAACTACCATTTTCTACAGGAAAAACTGTTCGGGTAAAAATCGTTGATGATAATATTTTGAGCGATTTAGAAAAGGGTAAAATCGAATTTGATGTTTTGGTTACTCACCCTTCTTTCATGCCTAAATTGGCCAAATTTGCTAAAGTTTTAGGTCCAAAAGGTCTAATGCCTAATCCTAAAGCGGGGACAGTTTCAACAAAACCGGAAGAAATTGTTAAAAAATTTGAAAAAGGAATGTTACGATGGAAAACAGAAGCCAAATTTCCCCTCATCCATCAAATGATCGGCAAAATATCAAATGAAGAAAAAAATTTAATAGCCAATGCAGAAAAATTTATTGAAGCCGTCGGAAAATCTCATATTCAAAACGCCTTTATTAAAACGACCATGAGCCCGTCGGTGAAGCTTGAACTTGCGAAGTAATTTTGGTGTCATCCCCGTGAAGACGGGGATCCAGTCGATAATTACATTTTAAAAGGTAATTTTAGCTTGGATTCCCGCCTCCGCGGGAATGACATGTTTTTAGATTTTAAACTTTCTCTTTGCAAGGTCAATAATAATATTAGCCGCATCTTCAATTGTCACCTCTGATCCGGTTCTAATGGCTAAATCATAATGATAAGCTTTACAATGATTATGATTGAAGAGCGAATGGACAAAATCTTTTCTTTCAATGTCCGACTCTTCTATTCTTTTTATTGCTTCAGGTCTTGATATATTTTCATAAGTCATTTGCCAAACGATTCTTTGATCCATTCGGCAGATCATTCTTATATTTAATGCCTGAGGAAAAAGAAAATTACCACCCCGGCCTAAAATTATTGTATAACCTTTTAATCCAACCAAGGTCATAACTTTAACCAAATGTCGTTGATAGCCGGAAAGATGAGGAAATCTTTTACCAAATGTTTTAGCGATGATAATATCCAATAACGGGAGCTTTTTTGAATCAACAGATTGAGCTAATTTTTCCTCCAATTGTTTATTTTTGGCAATTTTATCAATCAACTCATGATCATAAACAGTCCAAGGTTTTCCAAGAAGAGAAACGATTAAATTGGCGGTTGATTTTCCGCCTGAGCCCATTTCTCTGGAGATAGTAATAATCGGAAGAGGCCCGGATTGTAGGGGCGAAGGAAAAAATTTCTTTTGAAAAATTTTGTAGAATTTTTCCATGGGCAAATTATAACATAATCTGATAATATTATAAAAGCTCTATGGATTATTTAGTCAACAAAAAAAGTGCGTTTTGGTCCTATCTTTCCCAAGGTCAAAAAGACCTTCTTGAAGAAGGACTATATTTAATGGATGATATTATCCGCGATCATGCTTATCAATTTAAGGATTATTCTTTTTTGGTTTTCCCATTTGCCAAAGCCTATGAGGGATTTTTAAAACAGATATTTAGAGATAAAAAACTAATTAGTCGTCTTGATTATATTTCTGATCATCTGCGTTTAGGCAAGCTGATGTCACCAAATTTGATCGGGAAGTTGGGTCCGGACTCACTATATATAAAAATCCAAAATCAATATTCACAGGAATTAGCTGATAAAATCTGGAATATCTGGAAAAATGGTCGAAACCAAATCTTTCATTATTTTCCTCACAACACCAAAGCAATCAATTTCAGCGAAGCCCGTGGAATTTGTATGGATATTCTAAGGACGATGGAAGAGGTCTATTTAAAACTAAATTTTTTATGAAAGGTTTAACATCTGCTCAAGTTTCTCAATTTCTAACAAAATATGGTTTAAATGTCATTACGGAGCAAAAGAAAAAGTCAATCTTCGTTAAATTTTTTGAACAATTTAATAACTTTTTAACATTATTATTGATAGGTGCAGCGGGTTTATCTTTCTTACTAGGGGAGACCCTTGATGGTAGTTTAATCATTGGGATTGTAGTTTTAAATGGACTTTTTGGTCTTTATCAGGAAGCAAAAGCGGAGGAATCTTTGGCAGTGTTAAAAAAAATGACAGTCACCAAAGTACGGGTTATCCGCGATGAAAAAGAAATAGAAATTGATAGTAAATTTTTGGTTCCAGGAGATCTAGTCTATCTGGAAGAAGGTGTAAAAGTTCCAGCCGATGGATATGTTACAAAATCAATTAATTTGGAGGTAAATGAATCGGCTCTAACAGGTGAATCTTTTCCAGTTATGAAAATTGAGAAAGAAGAAGTATTTTCCGGAACGATTATTGCTAAGGGAAGAGGGTATATTATAGTAACAAAAATCGGTGATTTAACAAAATTCGGACAGATTGCCCGTAACCTGTCAACGATTGAAGACGGAATGACACCTTTACAAAAAAAATTAGCTGACTTGACAAAATTTATAGGAATTGGAGGGATAATTCTTTCAATAATTGTATTTTTAGTTTCGTTGTTTGAAGGGACTGGTTATTTTCCAGCGTTTTTATTATCAGTCTCACTTGCAGTTGCCGTCGTCCCTGAAGGACTTCCTGCTGTCATGACAATCACACTGGCTATTGGTATGAAAAAAATGGCCGGAAAAAAAGCAATTATTCGAAAGTTATCCGCAATTGAAGCTTTAGGAAGCATTACATTAATTGCGACTGATAAAACTGGAACATTGACGACTAATAAAATGCAAGTGAAAGAAATTTTTGCAGAAAATAGCAAGGCAAGAGAATTGTTAATTTTAAATGGAATTTTATGTTCAACCGCTTCTCTCGTTTATATTCATGACCATGGATCTTGGGACGTACTAGGCGATCCGACCGAAGGCGCCCTTTTATACATGGCTCAAAATCAAGGATTGAATATAGAAGAAGTTCGTAAAAAATGGAAACTTGTTGATGAAAAACCATTTGATTCTGTCACAAAAATGATGTCCGTGGTTGTGAAAGGTCGGTCCTTTCCTAAGGTCCGACCTTATATAACGTTTTCAAAAGGTGCACCGGAATCAATCCTAAACATCTGTGACAAAATAATGATTGGCAGTAAGGAAATAAAAATGAATGAAGAAGAAAAAAAGAAAATCATGAGACAAGTCAATAAATGGGCCTCACAAGGCCTACGTGTATTGGCACTTTCCAAAAGTAAAACTTTTTTGGGGATGGTTGCCATTCACGATGCTCCACGTCCAGAAGTTAGGGAAGCAATTTTAAAAGCAAAAAGCGCCGGAATAAAAGTAATTATGATTACCGGTGATAACGAAAAGACGGCTGAAGCGATCGGTGTCTCCAGTGGCTTGATAAAAGATGGCGATGAAATTTTAACCGGGGCACAGCTTGAAGAATATGATGATGATGAACTTTTGAAAATATTACCACGTGTAAAAATATTTGCCCGGACCAATCCTTTTCAAAAGCACAGAATTGTTTTGCTCTACCAAAAACTGGGCGAGATTGTGGCCGTCACTGGCGACGGAGTCAATGATGCGATTGCTTTAAAACAGGCTGATGTAGGTGTAGCAATGGGATTAGTTGGGACTGACGTTGCTCGCGAGACGGCTGATATGGTGATTACTGATGATAATTTTGCCACAATTGTCACGGCCGTTGAAGAAGGAAGAAATATTATTAATAGCATTAAAAATGCTATTAAATATTTATTAGCTTGCAATGTTTCTGAAGCAATTGCTTTATTAATCGGACTTGTTTTGGGATTACCGACCTTATTTTATCCAATTCAACTTTTGTATATTAACTTAGTGACCGATGGATTACCGGCGTTGATGCTATCTTTTTCTCCGCGGGATTCAGGTTTGATGACAATCACTCCGGAAAAAGAAATGGTTTTGCTTAAAAGTAAAGATAGATCATATATTGGAGCGGTGGGATTCGTAGGGGCGATTCTTGTGATCGCCTCATACTTTATTTTCGCCGATCAAAAATTAGGAGGAACAGCCGCTTTTTCAATACTCACAATCATTCAATCTTTTGTCTTTATCGATCTATGGTTAAGTCATCGTCACATTCATGAAAGCGTTAAACACTTGTTTTCACCGTTATTTTTATTAGCCTTTATTATTCCTTTAGTCTTTCAATATATTATTTTAAGCCATCCGTTTTCGGCGGCAATATTTAAAATCTCTCCGGTTTCAACAACTATATATTTTGAATTTGTTGCCCTTTCGATGTTTGTCTTGACGGGGATATTTTTTGTGAAGAAGATTATTAGAATACGCTAAAAATTGTTAAATTGTTTCATTGCTTCATTGTTATATTGTTTGATTGTCATCCCCTTGAAGAAGGGGATCCAGTCGATAATTACATCTTAAAAAAATAAGGAATATTTAGCTTGGATTCCCGCCTCCGCGGGAATGACAAAAAACACAAAGAAATTTAGTTATTACTTAGGACCTAGGAAGTGGGCTTGTAAGTCGATTGAATTCTTGTTCCATTTGAACTGAAGCTCCAACGCATAATGAACCGAAGTTTTCAAATAACGTTTGTTGACCTTCTTTTGTTTGAGGAAGCAAGTGTAAATTTTTAGACAACGCGATCATTGCTTGACCTAATGTATGTGCTAATGGGCTTTTGTGAATCAATCTTTTTGTTAACGAATTCATATGCACCAATTATAGCAAAACCCTTTTTAAAAATCAACCTATAATAATCAAAATCCCTTTACAGCCTTGATTATAGCCTCGGAATCTATTTCTTCATAACGTAGTAATTCTTCGGGTGATCCAGAACGGGGGAGTTTGCGGACACAGAGGTGAGTAAAGTTGATAGATGATGGATGATTGATGATAGATAAAACGGCTTCGCCGATTCCACCAGTTGGATAATGATCTTCGACGACGATGATATTTTTTATTTCTCTGGTTAATTGATTAATTGACTGTACATCAAGAGGCTTGACGGAATAGCAATCAAGAACAACCGTTTCAATGCCCTTATTAGCCAGTTCTATTTGCGCTTTCAATGCTTCGTGTAATGTAACGCCGGCTGCAATAATTAAGGCGACGGGACGGGTAACCCGTCCCCTACGAACAGTTTTACTTGCTTGCGCAAGCAAGTGAATTTTTGATCCGCCTATTTTAAATTTTTCTTTCTCATCATAGATCACAGGGGTTTCTTTTCTGTTTGTTCTTAGATAAAAAAGTCCATCTGTATCTGCCATTATTTGGGTTAATTTGAAAGCGGAAACGGCATCTGAGGGATATAAAATTGTACTGTTGAGAATACTTCGGAACATGGAAATATCCTCAAGACCCATTTGAGATGGACCGTCAGGGCCTATTGAAACCCCGCAATGTGAACCGACGATTTTTATATTTGGAGCAGAGTATTGAGCCATTCGGAGTTGATCAAACCCGCGGGTAAGAAAGGCTGCAAAGGTTGAGGCGAAAGGAATAAATCCGAGTTTAGATATTCCGAGGGCAGCCGTCATCATATTTTGTTCGGCAATAAACATTTCAAA
>JBBTYO010000062.1:0-29071 GCA_038061735.1 Patescibacteria group bacterium | reverse complement strand
TACAATCGTAGTGCTCAATATAACAGATAGTTGTTTTAATCGTCTATTTTCAACTCCCATACTATTTTCTAAACCCAGTATATCACTTTCTCTTCAGATTTTTAGGACAACACGAACTAGAGATTTCAAATGATATTAATTTCTCTTGCTGACTTCTTAATTATCAGCTTAGAGAAATTTATACTCGTAGGGTATAATTAGGTTCATGGAAATCGATGTTGAACAACTAAAAACTAAATATCAAGCAATTTTAAGCAAGGCTAATTTGAGTGGGAAAAAAATAGAATTAAAAACCTTAGAAGAACAAAGTTATGAAGCGTCATTTTGGCAAGATTCAAAAAAAGCCGGTGAGACAATGAAAAAGATTGCGGAACTCAAAAAAGAAATTGAAGACTTGGAAATGATGGAATTATTATTGGAAGAAAATCAATTAGAAGAAGCAGAAAAGTTAATTAATAAATATGAAGTTCTTCTTTTTCTCTCCGGACCTTATGACAAAGGCGGGGTTGTTTTTTCTATTCACGCCGGTCAAGGTGGAACCGAGGCAATGGATTGGTCGTCCATGCTTTTTCGTATGTACACACGCTATTTTGAAAGAAAAGGCTGGAGATTTGAGGAATTCGACAGGGTAGCAGGTGAAGAGGCTGGAATAAAAAGCTCTATCATTAATGTCTATGGAAAATTCGCCTATGGTTATTTAAAGGCTGAGGCCGGAGTTCACCGTTTAGTCCGTCAATCCCCTTTCAACGCTGATAAGCTTCGGCAAACTTCTTTCTCATTAGTTGAAGTCCTACCAATGATTGAAGATAAGGAAATTAGTGTTCGTGACGATGAGGTGGAATGGGAATTTTATAGATCAGGTGGTCATGGAGGACAAAATGTCAATAAAGTCTCAACCGCAGTTCGTTTAACACATAAGCCATCAGGTATTATTATCACTTGTCAAACGGAAAGGGATCAAGGTAAAAATAGAGATAGTGCCATGAAAATTTTAAGGGCAAAATTATGGAAAGTGGAACAAGAAAAAAAAGCTAAAACAATTGCCGGTTTTAAGACAGAAACAATGGCTTCCTGGGGACATCAAATCAGGTCTTATGTACTTCATCCATACAAACTGATTAAGGACCTCAGAACTGATCACGAAGAAACCCAAACGGACAAAGTGCTTGATGGAGAGTTGGATGGATTTGTAGAGGCCTACTTAAAACAAGTCAAAAGTTAAAAGTTAGAAGTTAAGAACATTTGTCATTTGAAATTTTTCTCACTAATTGTTATCCTCAATACATATGGAAAATAAAAATTTGATTCATACTTTGGAAACGAAAGATGTTGATGAGGTTTCTTATGTTTCTTTTTTTACTTTTATTGCTATAGCAGTTGTTATTGGAGCTGTTTTCGGCTTTGGTTTTTCTCGCCTACTAAATAAGAAAACTACAAGTAGCAACAGTGATAAAACAAAAAGTACAGCTCAGTCGGCAGGTATTGTTGACAAAAAAACTTTTAAAGATAGTGTTGAAGGAATACTCCGAGAAGGAGGAATTGATGGTGAAGGTAACTTTCATATAGAGCGCCCCGGTGGTGTTTCTCAAAATGCTTATTTGACTTCTAGCACCGTTGATTTATCCGTTTATATTGGCAAAAAAGTAAAAGTCTGGGGACAAACTTTTTCAGGCCAAAAAGCTGGATGGCTGATGGACGTTGGGCTTGTGGAAATAGAAAAATAACAATGATTACATTTGATAAAGTCACTAAAAAATTTCCCCTCGGCAATATTGCATTAAGTGATATTTCTTTTGAGATTGACGATAATCAATTTGTTTTTTTGGTTGGTCAATCAGGTGCAGGGAAAACTAGTATTTTAAAAATGATCACTCAAGAAATAAAGCCTACGAGTGGATCAATTATTGTCGATGATTTTGACTTGACTGATAAAAATTTCTCTCAAAAAATTGATCTTAGACGGAAAATCGGAATTATTTTTCAAGACTTCAAAGTCTTGGTCGATAAAAATGTTTTTGAAAATGTCGCTGTTAGTCTTAAAGTCATTGACGCTGATCAATCAGAAATAAAAGCTAAAGTAAAAAAAGCTCTTGAATTAGTTGGTCTTTCAAAAAAAGAATTAGTTTTTCCTGTTCAATTGTCAGCTGGAGAATTACAGAGAGTGGCTATTGCCAGAGCTGTAATTGGAGACCGTGATATTATCATTGCTGACGAACCGACTGGTAACCTTGATCCCAAAACTTCCTGGGATATTATGAAAATCTTCAAAAAACTAGAGGGAAAAAGAACTATTATTATTGCTACTCACAATACCGATATTGTTAATTCATTCCAAAAAAGAGTTTTGGTTTTAAAAGACGGTAAAATTATTAAAGATCAAAGAAAAGGAGGATACGAACTATGAAAGATATCTGGACATCAATTAGGAGAACTCCATATCAATCATTATCTGCTTTTTTAATTTTATTCTTTACTCTTTTTTTAACACTGATATTATTTGTTTCTCTGACTTTTTTGTATGGCACTTTAAATTATCTTGAAACAAAACCTCAAGTAACGGTTTATTTTCAAACCAAGGCTCCGGAAACTCAAATTTTTAAAGTTCGTGATGAATTGATGAGTTCAGGAAAAGTGTTAAATATTAAATATATATCCAAAAATGATGCTTTCAATATCTATAAACAGCTGAATAAGGATAATCCTCTACTTTTGGAGATGGTTTCGGCTAATATCCTTCCTCCTTCTCTTGAAATTTATGCAAAAAAACCAATCTTCCTTCCCGAAATTGCTGAGTATCTGAAAAAACAAGGAGATATTGATGAAGTGCAATATGAAAAAGATATTATTGATAAATTGCTTGTCTTGACTAACACAATAAGAATGTCTGCGTTAATTTTTTTTAGTTATTTGATTCTCATGTCAATTATCGTTTTGACAACAATGATACTTTTTAAAATTGCTCTTAAAGAAAGTGAGATTACTCTATTAAAATTAATTGGTGCAACAAATTTTTATATCAGAAAGCCTTATATTTTGGAGAGTCTTTTTTTGGGAATAACCGCGTCCACATTATCTTTTGGAATCTTTTCTTTTATAGT
Organism: Patescibacteria group bacterium; assembly: GCA_038061735.1. Lineage (GTDB taxonomy): Bacteria > Patescibacteriota > Microgenomatia > UBA1406 > GWC2-37-13 > GWC2-37-13. Next base: position 25,973 of record JBBTYO010000062.1, on the reverse strand, counting down.
TCTTTACTTCAATCCATTTTTACAGTCGTATTTCAAAGGAATAACAGCTTTATCTGTTGATGTATTTAATTATCCGTTGGTAATTTGGCCGTTAAATTATGTTTTTTTTGCAATTGTTTTTGTGTCCATATCTTTATTTGGAGTCGTCATTGCTTCGGTCGCCTCTTACATCGCCACTAACAAATATCTAAAGGTATAATTAAATCATGGTTAAAAAAATAACTGTTTTTGTTGTTTTATTTTTATTGATAATTTTTTCTGTACAGGCACAAGATACAACCGATCTCCAAAAAAAAATTAGTGAATACCAAGCAAAGCTTCAACAATTAAAGCAACAAAAGGGCACCTTATCTGCACAAATCCAATATATGGATACCCAGATATATTTAACATCTTTACAAATAAATCAAACTGAGCAACAAATTATTAGTACTGGAAAAGAAATTGATCAGTTAGGTTCAAGAATTGAAGGATTGGACCAATCTCTAGACTATTTATCCAAGCAGCTTATCGAAAGAATAGTTATTGGTTATAAGAAAAAACCACTTTCAATCTTTTCTCTTCTTTTTGATAATAAAAATGCAAACGATTTTCTTAACCAAGTAAAATACCTTAAAGCTGCCCGAGATAACAATCAAAAGCTTCTTTATACGGTTCAAGAAACCAAGACAAATGCCGAAGAACAAAAAAAACTGCGGGAAGTAAAGAAAACGGAACTGAATCAATTAAATAATAATCTTGAACAACAAAAAATAGATTTAAGTAATCAAAAAATAACAAAACAAAAAATATTAACTGATACACAAAACGATGAACGAACATATCAAAGTCTATTGGCAAAAGCCCAAGCGGAATACGCTGCCATTCAGGGAATCATTGCCGGTGCTGGAACAGAAACACAAATTCGAGAAGTAAAGAAAGGGGATGTTATTGCTTCAATTATTTCTGGACCATCGTGCAACTCTTCTGGTTCACATTTGCATTTTATCGTGCAAGATGGTGGAACAGTCAAAGACCCATTTGGTTATTTAAAATCCGTAGATAATGTAAATGATTCTGGTGGAGATACTTGGAATCCATCAGGTAGTTGGGACTGGCCTATTTCACCAACTATAGAATTTCATCAAGGATATGGAGTTACATGGTTTGTTCAAGCATACGGTTGGTATAACTTTCATAACGGAATAGATATCTCAGGATCTTCTGATAATGTTTATTCTGTTGCCGACGGAACTCTATTTAGGGGAAGTTATTCTGTGGGTTGCGTTCTATCCTACGTAAAATTAGTTCATAAAGATTCAAATATTGCAACTCTTTACCTTCATGTATATCCTCAATAATATAGCCGTATCACAATCTAAAAGTGTATTTTTGTAGGTTATAAGCGGTTGACTAAAATAGTTTATCAAGTTATAAAGTCACAAGATGTCATTCCCGCGTAGGCGGGAATCCAGACTAAAATTACCTATGAAAAAAGTCATCTTTGCCTTTTTTATACTTACTACTTTCTACTTAATACTTAATACTTTTCCCGTGTTTGCTCAATCAAAAATTCTCATCAACGAATTCCTAATTGATCCCCAACCTCAATCGGTCGAAATATTTAATTCGGGTTCAGAAAGCGCTAATATTTCTAGTTGGATAATTGATGACTCGGGTGGCACAACTTTCTATACAATTCCAGAAAATAGTATTGTTTTCTCTAACCAATGCCTGGTTTTTTCTGCCGATTTTAATCTAAATAAAACTTCCACTGACACAATTAGATTAATTAATGATTCGCAACAATTGATAGATTCTTTTTCTTATAAATCAAGTTCGGGTTCTGGAATCTCATACCTGCGTCAACCTGATGGAACAAATATCTGGGCAACTGGATCGGCAAATTTGGGATTTTATAATTCCAGTACGGAACAAACATGTTTGTTCCCTACATTGATACCATCACCTACCCCAACTAATGTACAGACGCCCAATTTGGGCGTCTCTACAAATCCAACACCAACAATTATTCCTACGATACCGACTCCCACCGACTCGACTGATTCAACTGATTTAACTAACATTTATCTCTCCGAAGTCATGGCAAACCCTGTTACCGGTGAAAAAGAATGGGTAGAAATTTACAATGATAACGATTTTTCTGTTTCCTTAAATAATTGGTATGTTGATGATCTTGAAAATACTGGATCGTCTCCAAAAATCTTTTCTTTAGAAATAAGCGCAAAAAGTTATAATATTTTTGATCTTACCTCTTCAATATTTAATAACGATGGAGATAGTGTTCGATTATTAGATTTTAATAAAAATTTAAAAGATGATTTTGAGTATCAAAAAACCGAAACCGGAAAAACTTTAGGAAGAACTTCTTTTGAGTCGGATGATTTTTGTCTTCAGGAACACAGTAAAAATTCCACTAATAATCCTTGTATCAATCCAACGCCAACCCCACTTCGCCCTACGGGCTCCGCGGGGCAGGCACCAACAAAAATTATTCAAACTAAAATTCCAACCGTTAAGGCTAACAGCTTCAATGTATCGATACGAAATATTAATTATCCAACTGGAATAGTTCAAAAAGATTATGATAATGGCGATGTCTTAGGGATAACTTCGGATATATTCAATAATAAATATTTGATTAATCTTTTGACAATTCTTTCCACCTCATATTCTCTTTTGACTATCATCTCAATATTATTTAGAATGAAATTATTGTATGGAAAAAATAAAAACTTTTATTCACCGTCTCTTCGTTCCTCATGAAGAAAATAATTTCCGCGCCAAAAGTCTTCATACTGATTTTTTAACAGTCTACCTGGTAATCGCTTTTTTAATGATGATGTTTTTTAAACAAAATAGTGGTCTTCATAATGTTTTGGGGTTTGCTACAGATATTAGTATTGAAAAATTAAATCAATTAACCAATGAACAACGGCAAAAAAATAATCTTCCATCTCTTTTAATAAATTCTGCTTTAACTTTAGCTGCCCAAAAAAAAGCCGAGAATATGTTGGCTGAAAATTACTGGTCGCACTACTCTCCCGACGGAAAAACTCCTTGGGATTTTATATTAGGCGCTGGTTATAAATATGAATATGCCGGAGAAAATTTAGCAAAAAATTTTTTGTTCAGTAATGGTGTAGTTGATGCTTGGATGAACTCTACTGCTGGTCACCGGGAAAATATTTTAAAAAGAGAATACGCAGAAGTCGGTTACGCTATTGTCAATGGCGTATTGAATGGTGAACAAACTACCTTAGTCGTTCAGGAATTTGGCAAGCCAATGGGAAGTGTTCAAGCTAAAGAAATTTCGGTTCCTATTGTTGAAAGCAAACCTCAACAAATTTTAGCCCAAAAAACTGTTCGACCAAAAATCAATGCTTTTAATTTTACTTTTAACTTGAATATAGTTTTTATGGCTTTTCTTTTGTTAGCTCTTGCTCTTGATTTTTATTATGCTTCAAAATTCAATGTTATTAGAGTCGGCGGAAAAAATACCGCACATTTTTTATTTATTGTTTTTATATTGATTGGACTGTTTATGTCAACAATCGGGACGATTATTTAAACTATGACTAAACATTTATATTCAAATTTGAAAAAGGAATTTAAAAATCATCTATTTGATTATTTAATTTTATTTACAGCTGGTATATTTTTTTTGATCTTGTTAAATATTTTTCGCGGACAAAGAGTTATTGAATTTTTTGTTCTTATTTCTTTTGCTTTTTTCTATATTATTTGGGGCGTCTATCATCATATTGTCAATGAAACTCTCCATTTGAAAACTGTGGTAGAATATATCCTAATTGCATTTATAATAATTTTTCTTTTGAAAATTATTATTTTGCCCTAAGGGTTTTTATGAAAGGATTAATTCTTGCCGGTGGTTTAGCTACTCGACTTCGTCCTTTAACATGGGTTACTAACAAACACCTTTTACCTATCTACAATAAACCAATGATCTATTATCCTTTGGAGTCTTTGGCTAAAGCAGGAATAAAAGAAATTCTTATTTCCAGTTCTCCTGATCATGCCGGCCAATTTGAAAGTCTGCTTAAAAACGGAGAAGAATTTGGAGTTAAACTTGATTATTCTGTTCAAGAAAATCCAAAAGGTGGGATTGCCAACGCAATTAGCCTAGCTGAAAAATTTAGTAATGGTGAAAAAATTGCCGTAATTTTAGGGGACAACATATTTAATTATGATCTTAAGCCAACAGTAGATAAATTTAATAAAAAAGATAGAGGCGCAATAATATTTGGAATAAAAATGCCGGAAATGGAATCAAAACATTATGGAGTGATTGAAATCGACTCTCAAGGAAAAGTTATTTCTATAGAGGAAAAACCAAAAAATCCAAAATCAAATATTGCCCAAACCGGAGTTTATTTTTACGATAATCGGGTCTTTGATTTTATTCGTCACCAAAAACCATCCGGTCGAGGTGAACTAGAAGTGACTGATCTAAATAATTTTTATCTAAAGGAAGGAACTTTGGAATGTGACCTCCTTGATTGGTGGATTGATGCAGGCACTTCACATGATGAATTACTCCGGGCAAATAACCTGGTTGCGGAAAAAGTCCGATCAGGACAATTTTAATATGGATACAACTCAATTATTACTTTCAACTGCAGTTACTATTACCACTGTTCTTTTAATAATCGTTAGCGTTCAGTTAATATCTTTATTAAAACAGTTAAAAAGAGATCACGGAAAAGAAGCCGTTTCTACTATTAAAAATCCGGAGGTAAAAAAAGAAAAACATGTAAAAAAAAGGGTAAACTTAACTACACTTCTGGAAAAAATGAAAAATCACATTTCTCACCCCCAATCAAATAAAAAAAGATTTTTTAAGTCTTGACAACTGTTATATTAATTGTTATATTATTATTACATAATTATGATAACTTTAAATAATATCAGCTCTATTTCCGATTTAAGATTTAAAACAAAAAAAGTAATTAATAAAGCAGCTATTTCGCCAGTATTTCTTTTTAATCGTAGTACCCCTACAAGTGTGATTATCTCTTTTGAGAAATACCAGGAAATGACCGATGTTCTTGAAGACTATTATTTATCACTAAAAGCAGAAGATTACGAAAAAGAAAACAAAGAGCAAATTAAGTGGATATCTCATAAAGAAGTAAAAAAACATGTATAAATTGGTTTATCATCCTCGAGTCTTCAAATTTCTAACAAAGATATCAAAAAAGGAAGCTAAAAGGATTGTTGAAAAGATAGAAATATTGGATAAAAATCCTTTATCTGAAGAATTAAACGTCAAAAAACTTACTTCAACCAAAAGAAGTTTTCGTTTACGAATTGGTAATTTTAGAGTAATCTTTGAGGTTGATTTTGAAAAAAAGATTATCTACATTCACGAAGTTGGTTTTCGAGGAAGTATTTATCAATGAAATATCCATGTTGAATGTAATTATAGACTGGATCCCCGTCTTCACGGGATAACACAAAATAATAATTGATATATTTTGGTGTATTTTTGTCAAAGAGCGTGAACTCTTACCTTTTAGGTTAGTTCCTACATTCAAGAATTAATTCCCTTTTAATGTATAATAAACTCATGAAATCTCATATATTTAAGCAATTAGTTTGGGATTATAATTTAAATCAAAAAGAGTTTGAGGCCATTTTACAGGGCAAGAAAGTCTTAGGAAATATGAACCAAAGCTGGGCAATTGCCAGAGTTTTGGAAAATTTAAATTATTATGACGCTATGAGCTTAATATCGTTAGATACGTTAAGAAATAATTGGAACAAAGTTAAAGGTCGATTGTTTAATAACTCAATTAAAAATGGCTATGAATTCTTATTACAACGATACCCTGTATCCATTACAGGATAAAGTATTAAAACTTATTAATGAACTCCAAACACCGTTTTATTTAACAGGTGGCACGGCTCTTTCTCGATGCTATTTTAATCATCGTTATTCTGACGATTTAGATTTTTTTGTAAATAAAGATATAAATTTTATCAAATTTTCCGAACAAATATTATCTAATCTGATGAAAAATTTTGAAGTAGAAGTAATTATTAAATCAGAAAGTTACATTTCAATAAAAGTTAATAAAATATTAAAAATTGATTTAGTAAATGATGTACAATATAGATATTGTCAGCTCGAAAAAAAGAAAATTTTCTCAAAAGTAGATAACGCAAAAAATATTTTGTCAACAAACAAATTATCAGCATTGATCAGTCGAGACGAAGCCAAAGATGTTGTAGATATTTGGGTCGTCGCAAAAAACAATAAGATTGATTGGAAGGATATATTTCTTTCTGCAAATTCAAAAGCGGTCGGAATATTTCCTCCAGATATTGCAAAAAGATTAGTTGAATTTCCGATTGAACTTTTAGACCGTATTAAATGGGTAGAAAATAATAAACCAACTATAGATGATTTTAAAACCGATCTAAATTCAATTTGTGATTCGTTGCTTGCAACAAAATAATTAATGTTAAACTTAAGAATATGGAAAATCAACAACCTCTCCAAACTCCAGTTCAGATTCCTGATTTTCAACCAAAGCCTAATTATTTAAAAACAATTATTTTTTTAATATTAATCGTACTCACATTAGGATTAATCGCCTATTTATTTTTCCAAAATCAGAAACTACAAAAACAAGTTTTAAATCCTCCAGTCTCCCCGACTATTCAAATCCCATCGCCAGTATCTCAATCTGTTTCTCCAACTTCAAAACCATCATCCTCAATCTCAATCCAACCTGATGAAACAGCTGGGTGGAAAACGTATAGTAGTAATGAGTTTTATTTTAAATATCCAGAGAAATGGGTCGTAGAAGGAAAAAAGATTTCCTCCGCAAAACCATTGATAGAAATGTGGACATTTGGGTCAAACGACTCACTATACAACGAGTGTATGAAACTAGATAACACAAAGATTATTGGAGATATTACAGTAAAAAGTTTTTCAGGCATTACTACATCAGAAATGTGTAGTCCAACAAATGTTAATCTTAAAGAGAAATGGATTGTTCGAACAGGTGGTAAAGGTTACGCACCAGGTTTACAATATTCTTATAAAAGTGAAAGTCCCGAATCTGAAAATTTTTTTAACCAAATCCTCTCGACATTTAAGTTTGTGGGTGAAAATTAAATACCGATTGACTTTACTTATTAGGTTTTGTATGATATATTAGTTTTTTTACTCCCCGTCATTTGTACTGGGGTTTTTGTTGTTAACAAAATATTATTTCCATCTACTCGATGAACAAAACTATTAAATCAAATATTTTACCCCACAAAAGTTTGTTCCTCGGAAAGAAAGACGAACTTCTTGAAAATTTTAATTTAATCGAAGTCCAAAAAAATTCTTGGACAGAGTTTATTGATGTTCGATTAAAAGAAATTTTCAATGAATTCTTTCCAATCGATGATTATACAAAAAAGAAGTTTACTATTTACTTTGAGGACCTTTATTTTGGTGAGCCACGATACGATATTGATCTCTGCTACAAAAAAAAGTTGACCTACGATGCCCCTGTTTATCTAAAACTAAGATTAGTGAATAAAAAAAATAATAGCGAAAAAAAACAGGATATTTATTTCTTCAACCTTCCAAAAATGACTGACCGGGGTACTTTTATTATCAACGGTATTGAAAGAGCCATTATTAATCAAATCGTTCGCTCTCCTGGAGTTTATTTTACCGCCGAAATTGATAAAACAACCGGATTGACTTTATACAATGCAGAAATAAGACCGTATATTGGAGCCTGGCTTGATATGACAATCAATAAAAATGGCTTAATTGAAATGAAGATTAATAAAAAAAGAAAATTTTTATCAACGGTTTTTCTAAAAATATTTGAAAATGATAGTGAGAGCGATATTATTAACTACTTCAGTGATATTGATAGAAATTTAGTCGAAAAATATCTTATCCCGACTCTTAAAAAAGACCAAACAAAAAATAAAGATGAAGCTGTGCTCGAAATATATAGAAAAATCAGGCCGGGTGAACCCTTAATTTTGGAAAATGCTTACGAAACTATCAATAATCTTCTTTTTAATCAAAAAAGATATTCTTTAGCTGATGTTGGACGATATAAAATTAATAAAAAACTCGGACTGAATATTGAAATAAAAAAAGAAAATCGATTACTCACTAAAGAAGATATTATTGCTTCTATTAAATATCTTCTTGGTTTAACTCAAAACAAAGGTGAATTTGATGATATTGATCATTTAGGTAATCGCCGACTCCGAACCGTTGGAGAATTAATCAGCCTGTACGGAATCAGAGTCGGAATGGTTCGGGTAGAACGAGAAATAAAAGAAAGAATGAGTTTAATTTCTGGCGAAGAATTAAATGTCTTACCAAGCCAAGTAGTCAATTCAAAACCATTAATCGTTGCCATTAATTCCTTTTACCGAACCAGTCAACTATCAACTATCGTCGATCAAACCAATCCATTGTCAGAACTTGATAATTTAAGAAGGATTACAGTCGGCGGACCCGGAGGAATTGAAAAAGAAAGAGCTTCATTCTCAATCCGAGATATTTCTTCATCTCAATACGGAAGAATTTGTCCAATCAGAAGTCCGGAGGGTCCAAATATTGGTGTTGTCACTTATATGGCCCTTTATTCTAAAGTAAATAAATATGGTTTTTTGGAAACTCCTTACAAAAAATTAGTTAAAGAAAAAGGTGGAAGTAAATTGAAAGTAAAAATATCAGATGAAATCGTTTATTTACAAGCAGATGATGAAGAAAAATATTATATTACTTCGGGGGACGTTAATACAGACGAGAAAGGTTATTTAACCGATCAAATGGTCACAGCACGTTATGAGGGTGATCTTATCGAGGTTCCAGTTGAAAAGATTGATTTAATAGATGTTTCACCTCGTCAGGTATTGGGTGCATCAGCTTCTCTTATTCCCTTCCTTCAAAATGATGATGCCTCAAGAGCTCTAATGGGTTCTCACATGCAATGTCAAGCTGTGCCTTTGATTAATCCTGAAGCACCTATTGTAGGGACAGGAATGGAAGAAAAAGTTAGTATTGCTTTAGGAAGGACTATAAAAGCGTCGGAAGACGGTGTTGTAAAATACGTTGACGGACAGAAAATAGTTTACAAAGGAAAAAGTGATAAAACTTATGAATATAACTTAGAAAGATTTACTCGCACCAATAAAAATGTTTCTTTTGATCAACGACCAAAAGTTAGTCAGGATCAAAAAGTAAAAAAAGGTGAAATAATCATTGACGGTCCTTCAACTGATAAAGGCCGTCTGGCTTTAGGAAAAAACTTGTTAGTTGCATATTCTTCCTTGAATGGATTAGGTTACGAAGACGGTTTTGTTATTTCTGATAGGTTGGTTAAAGAAGATGTTCTTAGCTCAATTACAATGGAAGAGTTTATTGCCGACGTCATTGATACTAAACTTGGATCGGAAGAACTTACCCGAGATATACCAAATGTTCGTGAGGAAATTCTTCAAAATCTGGATAAAGATGGATTGGTAACTATTGGTACTGAAGTAAAAGGTGGAGATGTTTTGGTTGGTAAAGTTGCCCCGAAGGGCGAAAAAGAGTTGACCGCAGAAGAACGACTGCTTCGTGCAATTTTCGGGGAAAAAGCTAAAGACATTAAAGATACGTCACTCCGAATGCCTTACGGAAAAAGGGGGTCAGTTATTGATATTGAAACTATTAATGGTAAAAAGGATCCAAATGAACTTGAACCAAGTGTTCTACAAAGGATTATTGTTAATACAGCTCAACTGCGAAAAATAACCGTTGGAGATAAATTAGCTGGCCGCCATGGAAATAAGGGTGTTATTTCAAAAATTCTTCCGGCTTGGGACATGCCTTATCTTGAAGACGGAACACCAGTTGATGTTATTTTGTCCCCTCTCTCAATTCTTTCCCGTATGAATTTGGGTCAGTTGTTTGAAAATCTTATGGGAGTTATTGCCAAACACACAAATACAAATATTTCCATTCCGGTTTTTGAAAAGATCAAGGAAGATTTTATTTCCAACGAACTTAGAAAGTCAGGACTACCAATTGATAACAAAGTAACCTTGTTTGATGGACAAACAGGTTTACCTTATGAACGAAAAGCACTCGTCGGAACCAGTTACATCATTAAACTTATTCACATGATCGAAGATAAGTTTCATGCCCGATCAGTCGGGCCTTACTCTTTAGTCACTCAACAACCATTGGGAGGAAAATCACAATTAGGAGGACAAAGATTTGGAGAAATGGAAGTCTGGGCACTTGAATCACATCGAGTACCACATACTCTTCAGGAATTATTAACAATTAAAAGTGACGATGTTCGTGGACGAACTAAAGCTTTTGAATCGATTATTAAAGGTATTGATATTCCACAATCGTCTGTTCCAGAGTCATTCCATGTTTTAGTAAAAGAATTAAACGCTTTAGGATTGTCAATTGATTACGCTAAATAATTATGGAAGATATAAATACAGTAGATTTTTCAGGACTAAGGATTACATTTGCTTCTCCTGAGACTATTATTAAATGGTCTCACGGAGAAGTCATTAAACCGGAAACTATCAACTATCGAACCTTTAGAGCCGAAAAAGACGGTCTTTTTGATGAAAGAATTTTTGGACCTACAAAAGACTATGAATGTTATTGTGGAAAATATAAAAGAATGCGCTACAAGGGAATTGTTTGTGATCGTTGTGGTGTTGAAATTACAACTTCCGCAGTTCGAAGAGAGAGAATGGGTCATATCAAATTAGCTTCTCCTATTGCTCATATTTGGTATTTTAAAGGAACGTCGTCAACATTAAGTATTATTTTGGACGTCCCTCCACAAGCCTTGGAAAGAGTTATTTATTATGCGCTTTACTTGGTCAAAGAAGTTGATAAAGATAATCAAAAAAAGACTTTGAAGGCTATCGACGAACTACAAAAAGGTGAATTGAAAAAGATTGAAGAAGATTTTGTTAAAAAAGAAGAAGAAATCAATATTAATTTTGAAAAACAATATGCCCAGTTAGAGAAAAAAATTACCCATAAAGAACAATGGGAAATTGCCAAGCAGGAAGTAGAATTTAAAAAGAGAGAGCAATTAAAATTGCTATCCAACGAACAAACTGATACAAAAACCAAAAAATCTGCCTATTTTGAAAGGGTGTCTAAAATTGCCCGATCAATAAGACCTTTTGATGTTATTGAAGAAGATGACTATTTGTTTTTTAAAGAAAATGATGTTTCTGATTTCTTAAGTGTCGGTATGGGTTCGGAAGTTTTGTATGAAATTCTTTCGAACTACGACCTTGTCAAACAGTATGCGCGAACTTTAGAACTCTTAAATGAGGCTAAGGGAGATAAAAGAAATAAACTTCTTAAAAAAGCCCGAGTTCTTGAAGCTTTTATCAAAGCAAAAATTGATCCTAAATGGATTGTTCTTACAGTTCTACCTGTTATCCCTCCGGATCTTCGTCCGGTGGTTCAATTACCAGGAGGAAAATTTGCCACTTCTGATTTAAATGATTTTTATCGACGTGTCATAAATCGAAACAATCGTTTAAAACAGTTAATTGATCTTGGAGCTCCTGAAATTATTTTGAGGAATGAAAAGCGAATGCTTCAAGAGGCGGTTGACTCGCTGATTGATTTACAAAAATCTCGAGGTAAAAGCCGTTCAACCGGAAGTAATACTAAAGTACAAAAATCATTATCTGATATTTTAAGAGGAAAACAAGGTCGATTTAGACAAAATTTACTGGGAAAAAGAGTTGATTATTCTGGGCGTAGTACTATTGTTGTAGGTCCAGAACTCAAACTTAACCAATGCGGTCTTCCCCGCGAAATGGCCTTGGAATTGTTCAAACCATATTTACTCCATGAAATTATTATTCGAGGGCTTGCTCCAAATATTAAAAGTGCTAAGTTATTTTTAGAAAAGAGAGATCCTGTTGTCTATGATATTTTGGAAGAAATTACTAAAGATCATCCTGTACTTCTTAACCGGGCTCCTACTTTACACAAACTTTCCATTTTAGGTTTTTATCCTGTTTTGACTGATGATAACGCCATAAAACTTCACCCCGCAGTTTGTTCGGGATATAATGCCGATTTCGATGGAGACGCCATGGGTGTATTTTTACCATTGTCCAGTATGGCAATAGAAGAAGTTAAACAAAGGATGTTCCCTTATCATAATCTTCTAAAACCGTCTGATGGATCCCCTATCGTTCTTCCAAATAAAGAGATGGCCCTTGGTTGCTATTATCTGACAACAATTGATAGTCACATGGATACTGAGAATGCCGAAGATTTAAAATTTTTTGCTACTGAAAATGAAGCGATGAGATTTCAGGCGATTAATAAAATAATGCTTCGCCAACCAATAAATGTTGGAATCGGTGGCAAAATAATCAAGACAACTGTTGGTCGAATAATCTTTAATCAGGCTCTTCCAACCGAACTTAGATTTGTAAACGCCGAAGTTAAAGCGTCTGATTTAAAGAATATTGTTGTTGCCGCCATGAAATTATTTGAAAACGAAAAAGTTGGAGAGTTGATTGATAAATTAAAAGAAATTGGGTTCTGGGCCTCAACTATTGCCGGCGGACTATCACTTTCAATTTTCGACTGTCAAATAATTCCGGAAAAAACAAAAATCATTGGTGAAACCGAAGATGAAATTAAAAAAATTACTAAAAATTTTGAGCAGGGACTTTTAACTTCTGAAGAAAAAAGACGTTATTCAAATAAACTTTGGATTGATGTTACGGAAAAATTAGCTGACAAAACTTGGAATGCACTGGACGAAGAAAATCCAGTAAAGATAATTATTAAATCAGGAGGCGCTAGAGCTTCAAAAGAACAACTAAAACAGTTAGCGGCTATGAAAGGGCTTGTAGTTGATCCATTGGGAAAAATTATCGAAGTTCCAACTAAATCAAACTATCGTCAAGGTTTATCTATTTTTGAATATGTTATTTCAGCGCGAGGAGCTAGAAAAGGTTTGACTGATTCGGCTTTAAAAACTGCTGATGCCGGATACTTGACTAGGCGCCTTGTTGACACATCTCATGATATGATCGTCCGTGAAGAAGATTGTCAGGTCAAAGAAGGATTGACTGTTTCAACAAGCTCAACTCGTGGAGATAAGTTCAAGGAAAGAATCAAAAATCGTTTTATACTTAATGATTTGGTTACCGAAAATAAGGAAACTATTATTAAGGCTAATGAACTTATTGATGATGAAAAGATTGCTTTGATCGAAAAAAATAACATTACTAAAATCGTTGTTCGCTCTCCTCTTTATTGTGGCTCTCCTTACGGAGTCTGTCAGAAATGTTACGGAACCGATCTTTCGACCAATAAGATAGTTGAAATTGGAGTTCCTGTTGGAGTTATGGCCGCCCAGTCAATCGGAGAACCGGGAACTCAATTGACAATGAGAGTCAGACACTTTGGAGGAATCGTAATATCCGACGTAACTCAAGGTTTACCCCGTGTTGAGGAACTATTTGAGACTAGAACCCCAAAAATAGTTTCGCCTATTGCCGAGATCGCAGGTCGCGTCACAATTGTTGAAGACACGGAAAAAGAAATTTATGACATCACTATATCCGCCCTAAATAAAGAGTCGACTATTCAGGAGCAAAAATTTACAATTCCGAAAGCCCAAAAACTAAAAATCAAAGATTGTTATCTAATAAGTGTTGGAACAGCAATGTCTGAAGGTTATCTTGACATTGATGATGTTTTAGCCATCAAAGGTTTGAGATCTGCTCAAATTTATTTACTGGACGAAATTCAAGACGTCTATGAATCCCAAGGAATTGCTATTCATGATAAACATTTTGAAGTTATTATCCGTAAAATGAGCGATAAAGTTATTATTGAAGATGAAGGTGATACTTCACTCATCAAAGATGAAGTTGTTTCAAAAATTCGTTTTGGTGAAGAAAATAAAAGAGTTTTGTCAAAGGGTGAAAGACCAGCTTCCGGAAAAGTTTCCATTCTTGGCATAACCCGAGCTGCTATCCACACCGATTCTTGGCTATCGGCTGCATCGTTTGAACAAACGACCAGTGTTCTGTCTTCAGCTGCCATCAAAGGCCAAACAGATTACTTGCTGGGCTTAAAAGAAAATGTTATAATTGGCAGGTTAATACCCGTTACGCAAGATTTAATTAGTAAATATTACGGTAAGTTTGCAAATCAATATGCCAACAATCAACCAACTGATAAAAAGGAAGAGAAAAAACAGGATTAAAAAATCAAAATCTATTGCCCTTAAAATGAGTTTTAACTCATTAAAGAGGAGATACAATAAAACTAATAATCCATTGAAGCGTGGTGTTTGCACTATAGTCAAAACCATGACGCCAAAAAAACCTAATTCTGCCCTCAGAAAAGTGGCCAGAGTTAGATTGTCAAATAAAATGGAAGTGACCGCCTACATTCAAGGCGTCGGTCATAATTTAGCCGAGCATTCAATCGTTTTAGTTAAAGGTGGAAGAGTAAAAGATTTACCAGGAGTGAAATATCATATCGTAAGAGGTAAGTTTGATGCAGCTGGAGTCGAAAAAAGAACCAGCTCGAGGTCAAAATACGGAACAAAGAAGCCTAGAATTAAGAGTTCTTAATAAAAATAAAATATGCCAAGACACAGTTACAAAAAAAGAGTATTTAAAAAAGACAAACTTTTCGATAGTATCGAAGTAGCCAAATTAATCAATTATATAATGATTAACGGTAAAAAATCAGTTGCTGAAGGACTTGTTTATAAAGTCATGGATGAACTAAAAAAACAATCAGATGAACCTTTAAAGTTATTACATCTCGCTATCGAAAACGTCTCCCCTATTCATGAAGTTAAGCCTCGTCGACTTGGAGGCGCCTCATATTTGGTTCCTATTGAAGTCAGGCGAGAGCGAAAATTAAAACTCGCACTTAACTGGATCATAGATGCCGCAAAAGCCCGCACAAATAAAGAGTTTCATACTTTTGATAAAAAATTATTGGTCGAAATTGTTGAAGCTTCCAAAAATCAAGGAGCGGCCGTTGCAAAAAAAGCCCAAACTGAAAAATTAGCCGATGCCAATAAAGCATTCAGTCATTTGAAATGGTAAGACGATAGATGATAGATAATAGATGATAGTAGTAGAAGTTAGATAATAGAAGATAGATAAAAAATAATCTACCTTCAAGCTTCTACCTTCAACCTCTATTTTCTATCTTCTATAATCTACCGTCGGCATTTTCTCAAAAAACTATGGCTCAACAACCCGTTGTCACAAAAAATCGTGATGTTCCACTCGACAAAATTCGCAATATTGGCGTGATTGCTCATATTGATTCAGGCAAAACTACGACTAGTGAAAGATTTCTTTTTTATACTGGAAAAACTTATAAAATCGGGGATATTGATGATGGCGATACCCAATTAGACTGGATGCCTCAGGAACGAGAACGAGGAATTACAATAGTTTCTGCTGCCACGACTACATTTTGGAATGGTAATAGAATTAATATTATTGATACTCCGGGCCATGTAGATTTTACGGCTGAAGTTGAAAGATCCCTGCGAGTGCTCGACGGTGGAGTGGTCGTTTTTGATGCTGAAGAAGGAGTACAGAGTCAGTCAGAAACAGTTTGGCGTCAAGCTGATAAATACAAGGTTCCCCGTATTTGTTTTATTAATAAAATGGATAAGTTAGGGGCTGATTTTGAAGCAACTGTTGAAGAGATCAAAGAAAGATTGGGAGCCAATCCAATTATCATGACCGTTCCTATCGGAAAAGAGTCTGAGTTTAAGGGAATTGTTGATTTGCTTACTTTAAAGTCCAAAGTCTGGGACCAAGATCCCCAGGGTATCAAATATACAACAAGTGATGAAATCCCGGAAGATATTAAAGATAATGTTACTAAAGCACGATCAAAAATGGTTGAGCAAATTGCTGAGCACGATGATCAACTTTTAAATAAATATTTAAATGGTGAGGAAATTACCGTTGATGAATTAAAAGCAACTTTAAGAAAAGCGACTGTTGCTTATAAAATCGTTCCTGTTTATTGTGGAACTTCTCTTCGCAATAAGGCTGTTCAACCTGTCCTTGATGCGATCGTTGATTTTCTTCCGTCGCCTATTGACTTAAAAGAAATCACAGGAATTAACCCAATTACTAAACTTGAAGAAAAACGAGCTCTTAATCAACAGGAAAAATTTACCGGTTTGGCTTTCAAAATTCAACTTGATCCTCATGTTGGAAAATTGACTTATGTCAGAATTTATTCCGGAGTTTTGGAATCAGGTTCATATGTCTATAATGTCAACAGAAATAAACAGGAAAGAGTTAGTCGTATTCTTCTGATGCATGCAAATAATCGAGAAGAGATTGATAAGGCTTATGCAGGTGAAATTATTGCTGTTATCGGACCTAAAGATTCTAAAACCGGTGATACATTAGGGGAACAAGATAGTCCAATAATTCTTGAACAAATTAATTTCCCGGAGCCGGTTATTTCTTTGGCAATTGAACCAACTACTAAAGCTGATCAAGAAAAGTTATCTTATGCCCTGCAGCGACTCGCCGAAGAAGATCCGACTTTCCGAGTCAAAATTAATCATGAAACCAATCAAACCATTATGTCCGGAATGGGAGAACTTCATTTGGAAATTTTAGTCGACCGTATGAAGAGAGAAATGGGAATGAACGTCACGGTTGGAAAACCTCAAGTTGCTTATAAAGAAACCATTACAAAAGCAGCTAACGACGTCGAAGTAAAATATATAAAACAAACCGGTGGACATGGACAATACGGACATTGTGTCATCAATGTTGAGCCACTTGCGCGAGGTGAAGGGATTAAGTTTATCAATAAAATTAAAGGTGGATCAATTCCTTCCGAATTTATTCCTTCGGTTGAAAAAGGTGTCATGGAAGCAACGGAAAAAGGCGTTCTCTTGGGTTATCCAATCACAGATATTCAGGTCACTTTGGTTGATGGAAGTTATCATGATGTCGATTCATCTGATATTGCTTTTAAAATTGCCGGATCAATGGCTCTCCATGACGCTGTCAAACAGGCCGGCCCAACACTGGTTGAACCAATCATGAAATTGGAGGTAACTATTCCGGAAGCTTTTATGGGTGTTGTTATTGGTGATATTTCTTCAAAAAGAGGAAAAATACTTGGAACTGAAAAAAGAAGCCGAGCCGTAGTCATAAAAAGTCATGTTCCATTGTCTGAGCTTTCTGGATATGCAACAATCATTAGGTCTCTTACCGAAGGCCGGGGTGTTTTCTACATGGAGCCATCTCACTATGAAGAAGTGCCGAAGAATGTGATTGCTTTAATGCTTAAGAAATAATTCTTTATAATTAAAGAGTGAATATTCTTGTTTTTTCTGACACACACCTGTACTTGCCGTTTGATGGAAAAAAGTTTGACTTTCTTAAAAAAATAATCTCAGACGCTGATCAAGTAATAATTAATGGTGATTTTTTTGATGAATATATGATTAGCTTTGATGATTTTATTAATTCACCATGGAACAAACTTTTCCCTTTATTAAAAAGTAAAAAGACTGTTTATATTTTTGGTAATCACGATCAAGAAAAATTTTCTGATCAAAGATTAAATTTTTTTTCCGATGTTCAAACATCTATCTATCAACTATCAACTATCAACTATCAACTAATTTTCACCCACGGCCAACAATTTCGAAAAACTGGTGATTTATTTATCCCAGAAATTTTTAAACCTTTTGTTTCTTCAGTAATTAGAATCGTCCACTTTTTAAGACAGACTATGGTTAATATTTTTGGTAGAAACTTTTTGAAAGCAAGATTTGCCTACCGAAATATTGCTACAAAAGAAAAAGCGATTAAAACAATTAAAGATAATGAGTTTATTATCGTCGGCCATAATCACTGGGCTGAAGTTGATGAAAAGAATCACTTCGCCTGTTGTGGGGCCATTCTTTACGGTTTCGCCCAATATTTAACAATCAATTCAGTTTCTGAAAAAATTAATCTTCATGAAGAATGGTATAAATAAACACCTCTTGACATAGTGAACAAGTGTTTACTATAATAAACTTCATATGATTGAAGACAGACTTTCCAGTATTAAAAAATTTTTCCGTAAAAATCGCCGGCTCCCTTCTTATTCGGAGATGCTAAAACTTTTTAATATCTCTTCTAAAAATGCTGTTTTTAAAATAATCAATAAATTAATTGATTTGGGATTTATTGAAAAAGACAGCAAAAAACTTTCACCAACAAAAAAGTTTTTTGCTCTCCCCCTTCTTGGTGTTATTAAAGCTGGCTTTCCAATTTTGGCTGAAGAAAACAAAGATTATCTGACAATTGATGATTATCTAATCGAAAACCCGCAAACTTCATTTTTACTCAAAGTCTCCGGTGACTCAATGACTGGAGTTGGAATCTTTGAAGGAGACATTGTAATTATTGAAAGAAATAAAAATGCCAGTATTGGCACAATTGTTTTGGCTCAAATTGATAACGAATGGACTTTAAAGATTTTAAAGACTGATAGAAAAAAACATGTCAACTATTTGGAAGCCGCCAATCCAAAGTACCCTCCATTTTATCCAATAAATGATTTACAAATTTATGGTATCGTAAAAGGTGTCATCCGGAAAATTAATTAATTTCATTAATTCTTTTTCTGTTGAAGTGATAACCGTTTGATAATTACCGATTAAATTAAAAATTAATTTTTGATTGTTATGATCTAATTCTGAAAATATATCATCTAATAACAAAATCGGTTTTTTTCTAAATAAATTTTCTAAATATTTTAATTCGTTAATCTTTAACCAAAAAAGCCCAAGTCTTTGTTCGCTACGGGAACCATATGAATGAATATTTTTTTTCGGTAATTCTTTATCTATCATAAAAATGTTATATTCATCACGATGAGGACCAATTAAAGTTCTCTTAATTAGTATTTCTTTTTGAAGTGACTTGGTAAAACGTTCCAAACTAATTTTATTTTCAATATACTCAATTGAGAATTCTTTTGAGTCAATGACTTTATTTGAATTTAAATAAGCAATGTATTCTCGTCGCTTATTAATTAAATGTGTACCATTATCAATTAATAATCTATTCCAGTAGTCAAGCTCAACATCAAGGTTGAAACTATTGAAACCTGTTTCCAAAATTTTATTTCTTTTTCTTAAGGCTTGATTATAGTTGGCCAAACATTTTTTATATTCTGAATTAATGCTACTCAAAAATTTATCAAAATATTCGCGTCTGATCGACATTGTCCGATCTATAATTTCGATCTGCTCCGGAGAAAATAAAACAACTGATATTAAATTCTTTAAATACAAATGGCGGCCCTTTTTTGTTTTTTCCAAAAAACAAGTTTTGGTTAAACCTAAATCACCGATAGTCAGATCTATTCTCAAATTACTGATGTCCTCCGTTTTTTTATCCTGAAGTTTTGCATCAACATAACTATTTTTTTCAATAAATTTAATTAATTGTTCCTCACGACTTTCCCGGAATCCTTCCCCTTTTAATATAAAATAAATTCCCTCAAGTAAATTCGTTTTACCCTTGGCATTATCTCCAAATATTGCTGTCAAATGGGGATTAATTAGAAAACTTTTATCTGTAAAATTACGAAAATTATGGAAAGAAATTGATTTGAGGATCATGAGCTTATGACTGTTCCTTTGAATTCTTCTCCATTAATAATTTTTTTAATATTTTCCATATTATTTCCATTGGCTATCACAATTGTTAGTTTCAAACTTTTGGCAAGTTCTGTTGCGATTGGATCAAAAGGTGAGTTATGTCCTGGAATCCATTTATCGCCAACTAATTTTTTCATTGCTTCCCATGTAATTTTTTTTAATGGCTTAGCATCAGAAAACTTACCAGGATCTTTATCAAAAACATAATCAATGTTCGACATGTTAATTATAAGTTTTGCTTTATGATCACGTGCAAATATTACTGCGTCATAATCTGTAGAACAACCGGGCATCCAACCGGCTCCGATCGCAATCGGCTCAGTCCAATTTTCCAGGCGACGATCATAATCTTGTACGACTCGGGGATTGGCAATATCCTGAAATATCGTTCTGAGAAGATGTGCATTAAGATGAGTTGAATGAATACCTAACCAGTCAAGATCTTCTCGAGTCAACTTTCCAATCACGGCTGAGCCTGCCTCCTGGTATCGTCGGGCTAATTTCCCTCCTCCAGCAATTAACATAAATTTTTTTCCGCTCGCAACCTCTTCCCGGATTAATTTATTTAGTTTAATCAAAAAATCAGTATTTATACCGCCATTGGGTACAATTAAACTACCGCCGACGGAAATAACAATAGGTGGTTCCATAGATACATTGTAGTTTAATATCTTAAAAAATTCCACCGCCGAGGCCAAAGATTGCAGCGATTAATCTGGTAATCAAGAAAGATGCGATTAAAAGAATAAAACCGATTATTCCTGAAGTAATTTTTGCTTGACCTGCTTTTATTTTATCTGCATTTCCTTGGGACATCATATAGTCATAACCACCGGAAATTAAAACAAAAAGAAGGATAATTCCTGCCATTGGCATAATAAAACCCAAACCTTTAGAAATAATCTTACCCAAAGAATCAACACTGGAGTCAAGAGGACCTTCAATAGTTTGATTACCTAAATTAAGAGATTGAGCTAATAAAGTTTTCATACAACTTTTTTGTCGGGGATAGTTTGAGGTTTAATGTCAGGAACCTTTAATTCATCAGTGACGGGTCGATCATGATTAACTTCTATAATATTTTCACCATGCTTTAAACATTTTGGACAGATCGCTGTTGAATTAGCTATTATTTCGTTCTCAAAATCCCATGCGCATGCCTGACAATGATAATTCTTGGCGATTTTTGGTTGAAAAACGGTTTTTTCGATTTCAAAAATCAGCTCATCTTTATCTACCCTCACTCTGATCAAATCCCCCGCCTTTGCTTTACCGTCAATAATCAAATTAGAAATCGGATTTTCAATTAATTTTTGAATTGCGCGTCGGAGTGGCCTAGCCCCATATAAGGGATCAAATCCAGCTTTAACAATTTCTTGTATTACTTCATCAGTAAAAGCCAATCCCATATCCTGCTCTTCAATTAATTTTATTATTCCTTTCATTTGCAATTTAACTATTTCCACCATATCTTGGAATCTTAGTGGCTCAAAAACAATCACTTCATCAAAACGATTTATTAACTCCGGCTTAAAAAACCTAGTCAGCTCAACCATGACTTTGTCCTTTATCCCTTTAAATTTATTTTTATCTCTCTCATCTTCCATTTTTGATTTTTGCTTGACCGCCGAAGCCTTGGCAGAGGAGGTACTTTTGACCTCGTTCTTCAACAATTCGTCCTGTATTAATTTCGTTCCTAAATTTGATGTACATATAACAACTGTATTTTTAAAAGAAATCACATGACCTTTATTATCCGTTAACCGTCCATCGTCAAGAATTTGAAGAAGAATATTAAAAATATCCGGATGAGCTTTTTCGATTTCATCAAAAAGTACCACACTGTAAGGTTTTCTTCTCACCTGTTCCGTCAACTTTCCGCCTTCTTCGTAACCAACATAACCTGGGGGAGCCCCGAGTAATTTAGCTACTTCATGTTTCTCCATATACTCGGTCATGTCAAATCTAATCATCAAGTCTTCGCTTCCAAATAATATATCAGCTAGAACCTTTGCCAATTCGGTCTTTCCAACACCGGTTGGACCTAAGAAGACAAAACTACCAATCGGCCGCACGGCAGATTTTAATCCGGCTCTTCCGCGTCTCACTGCTTGGGAAACAGAAGCAACTGCCCCTTCCTGATCAATTAATCTTTTGTGAATAATATCTTCCAAATGAGCTAACTTTTCAGTCTCAGTGGATGAAATTTTAGAAACTGGAATTCCCGTCCACCGGGCAACAATATCTTTAATAATGTTGACTGTCACTGCTCCGGTCGACTGACTTTTTTTAAGATTGAACTCTTCCTTTTTTTCTTTGAGTCCAGAATTAATCTCATCTATTTTTGATCGTAATATCCTCGATTTAACTTTATCTGACTTTTTTTCTGCCTCTTTTAATTCTTGATTTAATTGGGCAATTCTTGTTTCTAGTGATTTGATTTCCTCGGGTAATGAAATCAAAGGTAAACGAACAGCTGATGCGGCCTCATCAATGAGGTCAACAGCTTTATCAGGCAAAAATCTATCTCCAACATAACGCTTAGACAAAACGACCGCTGCTTCAATCGCATCATCGGGAATTTTAACCCGGTGAAAAGCTTCATATTTATCTTTTATTGCTTTGAGCATCTTGATCCCCTGCTCTTCAGTTGGTTCGGGGACTAAAATTGGTTGGAATCGTCTCTCAAGTGCCGGATCTTTTTCTATATATTTTCTATATTCTGTTAGAGTGGTGGCGCCAACAATCTGAATTTCTCCTCGAGCTAAGGCTGGTTTCAAAAAGTTGGAGGCATCAAGTGACCCTTCACCAGATGCGCCGGCCCCAACGATATTATGGATTTCATCAATAAATAAAATAATCTGACCTTGACTGGCTTTTACTTCTTCAATCAGATCTTTCATTCTTTCTTCAAATTCGCCCCTGTGGGAAGCGCCGGCTAACATACTCATCAAATCTAACTGAAGAATTCTTTTGTTAAGTAACGGTTCCGGTACCTCTTTGGCAACAATCTTTTCGGCTAGTCCTTCAACTATGGCCGTTTTTCCTACCCCCGCTTCACCAACGAGTGATGGATTATTTTTTGTCCTCCTTGATAATATATGAATAACTCTTTCAATAACAGCCGATCTTTCAACCACCGGATCAAGTAATCCTTGTGAAGCTTTTGCAGTTAGGTCAATAGTAAACTGTTCAAGGGCTTTTTTCTTTGTTTGAGCTTTTTTGTCTTCTTCCGTTAATCCTTCTTTCTTTCCAACGACTTGCTTATTCAAGGTTTCTTTAGTTAATCCCAACTTAACAAGTACCCTCGCCCCAACCCCCTCGCCTTCTTCATATAGTCCTAGCATCAAATGCTCTGGAGCAATAAACTCAAATCCTAGTTTTCGAGCTACAACCAAAGAATCATTAAGAATTTTTTTTATTCGGGGTGAAAACTGAGGGGCTCGATCAACCGTGCCCCTTTTATAAATTTTTGTAAGTTCATCAGTAACTAATTGAGGTTGGATTTTTGCCTCAACTAACAAATTGTAAATTTCACTATCGGTCGTCAAAGCATATAAGAGATGCTCACTGTCAACTAAGTCTGATTTTAATTCTTTAGCTTTTGTCTGCGCCGCCATCATGACGCGGTTTGAACGCTGAGTCAAGTGAGTCATTAAATCAAGATTGTTTGAAGTTGGAGAACCCGTTGGCGGTTTTATTTTAGTTTTATCATTTGAAATTTGGTTATTGGAATTTGTTTGGATCTTGGAATTTGGATCTTGGGATTTACCCCCTGTTCCTGTAGGGGGATTTGCTGTTGCATTAGGTGTTGGTTTTTTAATAAAATCAAAATAGTTGGCCATATTTTCATTATCATCAAAAAGTAATTAATTGTCAAATTGAGTTGATGTCATTCCCGCGTAGGCGGGAATCCAGACTAAAATTTCCTTTATGAAAAAAATATATTTAGTCATTGCCGGAGCCTTTCTTATTCTTCTCGTAATTACGACTATGTTACTCTCTCTCGTAAAAAAACCTACCTCAACCAATCGAAAAGATTCCGCCTTCCCTACCGGTATCCCTGATCAGGGAAAAACCGGACAATCGATAAATAATTTACCTTCTACCGGTGGCGACCAAGGTCTAAAAGACCTATCTCAATCAACTGACTTGTCCACCGAAGCCTTGGCGAAGGTGGATTTAAATATCTCAACAATCGCTCCTGTTGAAACTGAAGACTTCAAACTCCAATATTCATATAAACTAAAAAAAATTGTTGTTGAGAAGAAAACTCCCCAGGGTGAGGAACAGTTTATAAATTGGGCTAAACAAAATCAGCTAACTCCCTTAGTAAATAATGCTGATTTAACTTTAATAGTAGATCAAGGAAAAAATCCTGATGATTTTAACCCCGTAATCGAATTTTTAAATATTTTTATGAACATGGGGCAAGGAGATGACCAAGGAGCTGAATCCTCAACTTCTGATTTTTCAACCTCTAATCCTACTTTAACACCTGTTCTAACTTCCTCACTTACCCCGTCTTCCGAAGCACAACCCACAACGACCTCTTTTACATATTATGCCCAATGTGGTGACCAAGGTAGTTTACCTTTACCCGATGGTGGAACTCTATGTAGTGCTGGTTGTGGACCAACAACGGTCGCAATGATTTCCTCAAGTTATATGGATAAAAAATACGATCCGAAAACTGTCGTTGGCCTTTATAAATCAAATGATTATCTCCTTGGAAATGATGGTTCCCGCTATACTGATGCTCATGAACTTTTAAAAGGTCTGGGCTTGAAAACAACCGACTATCTTACTTTTAACTTAGAAAAAGCCGATACTGTTGCTCCACAATTAAAAAAGTACCTTAACGCTGGCTGGACATTTTTTGCTTTGGCTCGTTTTTGTGATGATCCTAAAAAAGGTTATTGTGGTCATATTTTTTGGATCACCGATATTGATGCCAAAGGAAATATTATTGCCTATGATCCGGCTTATGGTCGTTATGAAATCCCTTATAATGAAAATAGCCGTTACCCATACCCGCTGTACAGGTTGGCATTCGGGATTAAAAAATAAATATGGATTCACAAAATATTAAAGTCTATCTTGCCATTTCGGGAGCTCTTATTGTTCTTTTTATTTTAGTTTTGGTTATTCCTTTCACTAAAAAAACCCCAACTCAAGATAAAACTACTAAATCAACTAATCAATTATTTCCTACTTCTGTCGAAACCAATCCTTCACCTGCAACGACTAATGTTACACCAGTGACAATTAAAGCTGGCTTTACCGGTGCACTCGAAGAGCCAATCCCTCAACAAATAGTTGACCTAGCCTCTCAGAAAAAAGACCTAAAATCAAAAGTTCCACTGAGTCTGTCCACCTTCTCAATCGACTTTAACTACTCCGAAGACAAATTTGAAGTTGCGCTCCATGATCCAAAAGATCAGGCTAAAAAAGAATTTGAAAGCTGGAGAGGAGCTAACTATCCTGGATTAGGTGCGGAACAATTCTTAATGAAGTAGTGTCATTCCCGCGAAGGCGGGAATCCAATTCGTATAATTCGTATCATTTGCATTTCTTTATTCGCGGTATTCGTATTATTTATATTCGTTGACATTCTCTCCCAATTTCAACTACAATCATAATATGGTTCCCTATTTAAAAAACATCTTTAGTTTCGCCAAAAAAGCCTTTCTCGTCATCGCCGTCTACTTCATCGTCATCTCTCTTTTCTCCCATTTCATCAACAAAGACAAAATCTCCCTTGCTCCAAAGACTGACCCAATTAAGCAAAACCGTGCCGAAATCTACAAAGTCATCAATGACAAGGAACTTAATAAAACTAAAGAGGGAAAGTTGACAATCGCTCTCTATAAAATGTCCATGTGCTCGATGATCGGTGAAGCCTGTACAGATAATCCCGCCGACGCTGATAAAAATTATGGCAAAAGCGTCTTTGGATTTATGAGTAATCTGATTATTATCCCTTATGCTAATCCCCCTGCCTCAGGCGTGATGTGGGCCTATGAGGGTTTACAAAATGCCGGATTTGTCCCAAAGACTATGGCAGCTGAAGGCATCGGCTTTGCCGCCATCAAACCCTTTTCCAATCTCTGGAAGATCTTCCGCGACCTCTCCTACATGCTTCTCGTCATTGTCCTCATCGCCATCGGATTTATGATCATGTTCCGGGCCAAGATCAATCCCCAGACCGTCATCTCCGTCGAAAACGCC
>JBBTYO010000061.1:0-1720 GCA_038061735.1 Patescibacteria group bacterium | reverse complement strand
TCACAAAGTTTCGTCAACAGGCTATTTTGTTTATTGTAATGGCAATGCGGATAAGAAAGCTTTTGATGGAAAGCTCGAATTTGATGTCAAGATACTTCCTTACGTTGGCGACGATTCCTGGATAGAAAAAACGATTATAGATATTCATAAGTGTCTGAACGGAAAACTTCCCGAGTCGGGAAAAGATTGTGATTACTGTAAATACAGAGAAGCGATTAACGATATTTTCCCTGTAAATCAAGCAGTTTTATTTTAAAAATATCCACCAGAGTTTCAATGGTATCCCGAATAAAATTAACATTCTTCGTTTCCACATGTCTCCAGATAACCGGTACTTCAATAATTTTGTAACCCAATTTTTGTCCTAAAAATATAAATTCTATATCAAAACCAGCTGAGACAGATGAATCTACAGCAATTCTTTTATCATGAAAAACCTGGAGTTTATCAATAATATTTATAGCGGCTTGTTTTTCAAACATTTTAAAACCACATTGTGTATCCCTAATTCCTTTTAAACCGATGACGATATTCCTAATAAAAATAAATCCTTTTGCCATAACCTTACGAAGTAAAGGTGCCCCTGCACGACTGTTATTTCGGGACCCAATAACAATTTGCCCACCTTCCTTGATTTTAATAATGAGTTTTTCCACTTCATCAATTGGAGTAGCTAAATCAATATCAGTAAATATGACATAATCACCTTTAGCCTGTTTGATACCAGTGAGTACTGCAAATGCTTTTCCTTGATGAGAGTTTTGAATAAGGCGAAATTTTGGATGAGTTTTTAAGTACTTATTTTTTATTGCTGTTTTGGAAGAATCATTCGAGCCATCATCGACGATTAAAACTTCAGAAAATCGTTCGTCGTGAGCCGTATAATTGCCGATTTTATCCAAAACACCTTTTTGGATATTAGCCTCTTCGTTGTAACAGGGAACGATTAATGAAATATTCATCTAATTAATTTATAAATTTTAACGCCTTCCACCCCCCATTCACCAATGATTTTATTCGGTGCGAAATAGGCAATATCCCACATAGGATTTCCGATAATAATATCGCACTTTTTCTCACAGACAACAAATAGTTCATTAGCTTTTTCAAGACTATCTTTTTCCAGGGATCTTTTTCCCCAAATTTCCAAAAAATATCGGTAAGTTGAGTCGGAGTATTTTTCTGGAAGAGCAGTAACCGTGAATTTTTTATCATTGACGTTATTATAAATTTTTTGGGCAACATTTTTTGACAATGCTATTTGATTATTGGGAAGGCTACGAAAGTAAGGATATTTTTGAAAATTAAGAAAAATAAATCCAATTACAAAAAGCACAGTTAAATATTTTTCCCATTTAGCTTCTTTAGGAAAAATAAGAAAGTGACTGATAATAATATAATAAAGCGGGTAAAGAATAACAAAATAATGAGGATATTTAGGTCCGCTATATAAAGACATCCCCAAAATGGTTAGAAGAAAAATAAAAATAAACGTTTTGAGATTAGATCTCTTTTTTATCAGAGTAAATAAAATAATGGTAAGAAATAATAGTAAAAAATAAACAAAAAATTTATTCAAATTAATATTAAAAGAATATAAATTCAAATAATAAAAAGAATCAAAAAGACTGTTAATTTTTGTTAAAAAACTTGTTCCTGAAGATTGGAAAAGAGCCAAGAAAAGTTTGCTATTTAAAAAATCATGACGAAGGTCAAAGAT
>JBBTYO010000060.1:0-2098 GCA_038061735.1 Patescibacteria group bacterium | reverse complement strand
CTTCGGATGCTTAAAGATTCTACTCAGCCATATTTTATTGTAAAAAATAATAAGCCGACCGGAGTAATCGTAGGGATTGAAGAATATAACAAATTAAAAAAAATTCAAAAGGAAATGGAATTAAAAGAAGTTTTAAAGATAATTAATGAAGGAGAAAAAGAACTCGAAGAGGGTAAGGTAAAAGAACTTAAGGGGTCAGTCTTTGAGTTATGGAAAAATTTGCAGAATAATAAAAATGACTAAAATTCTTTATTCTTCACAGTTTGAAAAATCTTTTAGAAAAATCCCAGAAAACATTGCCCAGCTTTTTAATGATAAACAATCATTTTTTATTTTAAATTCTTTTAATCCCTTACTTAAAACACATAAATTGAAGGGAAAGTTAAAAGAATATTATTCGTTTTCGGTAAATTTAGAATATAGAGTAATTTTTAAAATTGTAAGTAAAGAGAAAATTCTTTTTCTCGATATAGGAACTCACGAAATATATAAAAAATGATAGAATATCAATTATCCATTATTTTTCATTTTAATTATGAAGATCAAGTCACTTCAGGCTCAGGAAATTTTAGATAGTCGTGGATTTCCGACGATAGAATGCGTCACTACCTTAGACGATGGTTCAACAGGTTGGGCGGCCATTCCATCTGGCGCCTCCACTGGAAAGTATGAAGCGGTCGAACTTCGTGATCACGATGAAAGAAGATTTGCCGGAGCTGGAATCTTGAAAGCGGTTGATAATGTAAACACAAAAATTCTATCCGCCGTTCGCGGGCTTGATGCCGAAGATCATAAAAAATTGGACCAAACGATGATCGAGCTTGACGGGACAGAAAACAAAGCCAATCTTGGAGCCAATGCAATTTTATCAGTTTCTTTGAGTGCTGCAAGAGCGCAGGCAACGAGCGAAAAAAAACCTCTTTATGTTTATCTTTCTAAATTTAATCCTGATTTTAAGGGAACCTATTCAATGCCGTTAACGATGATGAATGTTTTAAATGGCGGTAAGCATGGCAACTGGGCTTCGGATATTCAGGAATATATGATCTTTCCTGTTGGCGCAAAGAACGTCCAAGAATCGATCAGAATGGGAGTTGAAGTTTATCAAGCCCTGAAATCAATTTTGAAATCAAAGGGTTATGCGATTGCAGTAGGTGACGAAGGCGGTTATGCCCCGCAATTTAAATCCAATGAAGAACCATTTCAAATCTTAATGAAGGCAATTCAAAAAGCCGGTTATAAACCTGGAACCGATATTGCTCTTGGAATTGATGGAGCTGCTTCGGAGTTCTATACGGCCGCCTCCGCTGAAGCTTCGGCGAGCCAAGGCAAGTATCAATTAAAAAAAGAAGGTTTAGTTTTATCCACCGATGAATTGGTGGAATTTTATTTAAATCTTTGGAAAAAATATCCGATTGTTTCAATGGAAGATGTCTTTGATCAGGATGATTGGGACGGTTTTAAAAAACTATATAAAAAGACTGAAGGGAAAATGCAGGTAATGGGCGATGATCTGTTTGTCACCAATATCAAAAGACTGCAAAAGGGTATTAATGAAAAAACCTGCAATTCAATTCTTATTAAATTAAATCAAATCGGAACATTGACAGAGACAGTTGATGCCGTTTTAATGGCGCGTAAGGCCGGGATGACAGCCATTGTCTCTCACCGAAGTGCCGAAACGGAAGACGCCTTTATGGCAGATTTTGTTGTGGCCATGGGAACGGGTCAGATCAAAACTGGGGCGCCAGCCCGAGGAGAGAGGACAGCAAAATACAATCAATTAATGAGAATTGAAAGGGAGCTTGGAGATAACGCCCAATTTACCAAATTTCCGTTTCTTCCACTTGTATGATAAAAGCAATAATCTTCGATTTTGGAGGAGTAATAACTACGAGAGGATATTTGCTTTGGATGAAGGAAGAAATTCCAAATTTTGAAAGTAATAAATTATTTTATGATAATTTGTCTGACAAATATGATTTGGGTATAATCACACATAAAGAATTTACTGAGATAATAGCTAAAGAATCGGGAATAGGGAAAGATGTTATTTGGAAAAAAATATTTAATAAAATATTTGTAAATGGCGAATTAT
>JBBTYO010000059.1:0-8058 GCA_038061735.1 Patescibacteria group bacterium | reverse complement strand
ATTGGAATTTCTGTAATGCCTGCAAAAGAAAGCGATTCAACCATCAAAGCAAAACCACCACCTGAAGAACCAACTGCAGATCTAACTCCTGCAAATGACGAACCGATGGCAGTATTAATCACAGAAATCTCATCCTCGGCATGGCGTGCAACTATACCAACTTTTTCTTGCCAGGCGGCTAGATCTGTCAGAACAGTTGAAGAAGGAGTCATTGGATAAGCGCTATAAACTCGGCAATCGGCAATGACACTTCCTAATGCAAAAGCATCATTTCCCGTAAGAACAAGTTTTTCTTCACCAGATTTTTTGACCAAATAATTCAAAATCTTGTCAGAATAATTTTTTGTAATAGCATCAAAACCTGCTTGAACAAATAATTTGTTAAAACTAATAACCTCATCTCTCTTTTTTGCAAATTGTTCAGAAATTAATTTTACTAACTCATTTATATCTCCTCCCAAAATACCAACCGACACGCCAAGAGCGATGGTATTTTTCATAACTGGTTGACCTTTTAAATCTGAAAGAATTTTTTTGAAAGGGATAATTATTTTCTTGATATCTTCCTTTATTTCAAATTCATCTTGGTCAAATACTACTAAACTGGATGAAGTTAATCTAGATTTATGTTTTTCATAAGTTTCTTTATTTAAACAAACTAAAACATCAATCGTCGGACTCAAGTGAGAAACGTCATCATCCGAAACATGGACTTCGTAGGCATTATGTCCACCACGAATAAGTGATGGATATTCAACGTAATCAAAAATATGATAACCGGAACGAGTGGTAATCTTTGAAAAAACGACTCCAGTGGTCATAATCCCAAAGCCTGCTTCTCCTCCAATTAACCAAGTAAAGTCAGTCATATTATTTTGGAAATACTCTGTTCCCTTGCGCGTCTTCAATAATTATGGCGGCAACAGGACATGCTTTTGCCGACTCAATAATATTTTCGATTGTATCTTCATCAGCCGTATCTAAAATTACCGCCTTGGCTTCTTTATCCAAAACATAGGCCTTAGGTGAAACAGCGATGCAGGTGGCCGCGCCAATACATAAGTTTCTATCAACCCAAATCTTATAACCTGATTTTAACGTAATCGGACCGGAAGGATTCTTCTCATCTTTTACTTTAGTATCCATATAATATTTATAAAAATTATAATTGTTATAATAGCTTATGCAAAGCCTCTAAGGGCAACACAGCACACTTGATTCTGTTTAATCCTAAATCTATTCCCAGCATCTTAATAATAAACTTAGAATCAAGCTTTTTCAATTCATGTTTTGACTTGTTTTTAGCATAGTCAGTTAACATTGAAGCCGATGCTTGTGATATCACACAACCTTCTCCTTGAAATTTAATTTCCTTTACCCTGTCTTTATCATAGATCGCCATCATTTCTATTTTATCTCCACATAATGGATTATTTGTCAAAACAGAATTATTTGGGTGGATGATCTTTCCTTTGTTATGGGGATGATGATAATGGTCGAGAATTATATCTTGATAGATGTTCATTCTAGTATTTTTTTTACCTTCTTTAATCCCTCAATCAACTTATTAACATCATTCTCATCATTATATAAATAAAAACTTGCTCTTACCGTTGCTGGAACATTTAAGCGCGTATGTAATGGCATTGCACAATGATGTCCGGCCCGGACGCAAATCCCCTCATCAGCCAAAATCTGAGCAATATCATGGGGATGGAATTTATCAAAAGTGAAAGATACAATTCCCCCGCGATCCTCAATATTTTTCGGTCCGTATATTTTGATTGACTGACCAAATGTATTGATTAATCGATTAATTGCAAAATCTGTTATTTTTTTCTCATGTTTTTGAATATTTTCCATGCCAATTTTATCCAAAAATTTCACTGCTTCTTTAAAGGCAATTATTTCGCCAATTGCCGGTGTGCCTGCTTCAAATTTATGAGGTGGATCTTTATAAGTTGTTCTGTCAATGTAAACCTCGTCTATCATATCTCCACCATACATAAAAGGATATATTTCTTTAAGCAGTCTTTCCTTTCCCCAAAGTACTCCAACACCGGTTGGCCCCAACATTTTATGAGAAGAAAAAGCTACAAAATCAGCCTCCAAATCTACAACATCAATTTTTTGGTGCGGGACGGCCTGAGCTACATCAACAATAATAATAATTTGAGGATTAATTTTCTTCGCTTGAGAAATAATCTCTTTAATCGGATTTATTGTTCCTAAGACGTTGGAAATATATGTTAACGCCAAGATTTTTGTTTTTTTTGTAACTATTTTGTTCCAGTCTTTTTCTAAATAACCTTTGTTATCTATATTGACTATTTTAAATAGTGCCCCAACTTCACTGGCTAATACTTGCCATGGCACGAAATTAGAATGATGCTCCATGATCGTTGTAATGATTTCATCTCCTGACTCAACAATCTTTCTTCCCAAAGAATAGGCAAGTAAATTTAAAGATTCAGTCGCATTTCTGGTAAAAACAATTTCTTCGGGTTTATTTGTATTGATAAATTTAGAAACCACATTTCTTGTTTCCTCAAACTCCATTGTAGCTTTTTCGGACATCGGATAAATCCCTCTAAAAACATTGGCTGAATATTTTTCATAATATTCTTTGATCTTATCAATTACGACTTTAGGTTTTAAAGAAGTCGCCGTTGAATCAAGATAGACCAAACCAGGTTGGTTTTGAAAAATCGGAAACTGTTTTTTTATATTTTGTATATTTAACATGTTTTTATGCCAATCTCGTGTGGCTTGATTTTATCAAGAATTTCCTGAATAAAACCTGAAATGTAAAGTTGCTCGGCTATTTTTTGATTCAAGCCACGACTTTTTAGATAAAATAACGACTCTTCGTTTATTTTTCCAGTTGTTGATCCATGGGTACAAAAAACATCATTCGCTAATATTTCTAAGAAAGGTCGAGAATCTACAAAAACTTTTTCTGACAAAATTAAATTTTTATTTTTTTGATAAGCATGAGATTTTTGTCCAGATTTTTCGATTTTAATTAATCCCTGATAAATAAATTTGGACCGATCGTCAAATACGCCTTTTATCAAAAGATTTGAGGTTGAACCTGGAGATATATGATATTGGTTAGTTTTTAATTCAAAATTATCTGATTTTTTGCCAACAAATAAACCCAAAATATCCAAGTTAACTCCACTCGCTCTTATATTAAAGTCAAATTCACCAGAAAGGTTGTGAAAAAAGACGGTATAGTCACCGGGTTTATCAAAGATTAATTTTGTTTGTTTAGTTTGGTTAAGATTGATATATTTCATATTTTTATCCAACTGAACCTGACATTTCCATTCTAATTAATCTATTTAATTCTATTGAGTACTCTAAAGGTATTTCCTTAACGACCGGTTCAATAAAACCATTAACCAACAAAGTTTCTGCTTCCGGTTTTTTTATTCCCCGAGATGTTAAATAAAATAATTTTTCTTCACCTAATTTTTCTACGGTCGCCTCATGTTGAACTTCACAGTCTTTTTCATTAATCCGCATATAAGGATAAGTATCGGAACGGGATTGTTCATCCATTATCAGTGCATCACACGATACGTAGACTTTAGAATTTTTAGCACCCGGAGATACTGATACCAATCCTCTGTATGAAGTTCGTCCTCCATCTTTAGAAATAGATTTGGAAATTATTCGGGAAGAAGTATCCGGTGCCAAATGATACATTTTTGCTCCAGCATCTTGATGCTGGCCTTTGGCGGCATAAGCAATTGATAGAACTTCGCCATGTGAACTTTTTCCTTTCAAAATAACACTTGGATATTTCATCGTGACCCCACTACCTATGTTACAATCAACCCATTCCATTATTCCTTCTTCATCAACAGTGGCTCTTTTTGTAACCAAATTATAAATATTATGACTCCAGTTTTGAACAGTGGTATAACGGACTCTTGCTCCTTTTTTTACAAAAATTTCAACTACAGCCGCATGAAGAGAAGTGGTTGTATAAATTGGAGCCGTACAACCTTCGATATAGTGAACAAAACTACCTTCTTCGGCAATTATTAAAGTTCTTTCAAATTGGCCAAAACGCTCAGCATTAATACGAAAATATGCCTGCAAAGGCATGGGTAGCTTGACCCCTTTTGGAACATACACAAATGATCCTCCCGACCAGACCGCCGAATTTAGTGATGCGAATTTATTGTCATGTGGACTGATCAAAGTACCAAAATATTTTTTGATAATCTTTGGATATTTCCTTAAGGCCGTATCCATGTCACAAAAAATAACCCCTCGTTTATTAAGCTCCCGATTTATGCTTTCATAGACAACTTCAGATTCATATTGAGCGGAGACACCGGACAAAAAGTTTTTTTCTGCCTCCGGAACTCCAATTCTATCGTAAGTGTCTTTGATTTCTTTTGGTAGATCAGCCCAAGAATTTACCTGTTTTTCAGTTGGTTTAATGTAATAGTAGATATCATCAAAATCAATCTTTGAAAGATTCGCCCCCCATGCGGGCATCTTCCGCTTCTTAAAAGATTCATATGCTTTTATACGAAATTCTTTCATCCAAGTGGGTTCTTTTTTTAAAGAAGAAATATCTTCGACAGTCTTTTTAGTTAAACCTTTTTTTGCTTTAAAAACATTTTTTTCCGGCATGGAGAAGCCGAATTTATAGTCAAAATTTAAATTAGAGTTTTGCATAACCTTTTTTTTCAATTTCTTCCGCCAATCGATAATCTCCTTGTTTAACAATTTTTCCATTAATCATGACCAGCACTACGTCGGGTTTAACATACTTTAAAATTCTGTTGTAGTGAGTAATCAGAAGATAAGTTTTTCCTTTTTTATTTTTCTCCATAAATTGAGCAATCGTTTTTAAAGCATCAACATCGACCCCAGTATCTATCTCGTCAAACATTAAGAATTTAGGATTAAGGACGGATGCCTGCAATAATTCTAATTTCTTTTTTTCCCCACCGGAAGTTCCTTCATTAAAAGATCTTTCCAATAATTCTTTTTTAATTTTTAATATTTTTGCAGTTTTTTCAATTTCTTCTTTTAAAATGAGTGGGTCTTTGCGACCTGCAATGGCAGTTCGAAGTAACGAAAAAATACTTACACCAGATAGTGATAAAGGTGACTGAAAAGAAAGAAATATCCCGGCGTTAGCTTTTTTATCAGGCTCTAAATTAGTGATATCTTTTTTTTCAAACAATATTTTTCCTGACTTTATTTGATAAAGAGGATGCCCCATCAATGTCAGAGCCAAAGTCGATTTACCACTCCCATTTGGCCCCATCAAAACGTATACCTTATTTTTTTCTAATTTTAAATTTAGATTTTGAATTATTGTTTTGTCAGAAACGTTAATGGTAAGATTTTTTAATTCCAACATAGTTGTGTCAATCAATTAGTTGAAGTAATTTAATTTTTTTGAGTTCTTTTGTTAAAACAATATTCAATCTTTTTTTGATGAAGTCTTTATGATTACATATCTTTTCAAATTTACAATCAAAATCTTTATCAACACAACTACTAACAATGATGTCATTTTCAAAAATAGTTAGATAGTCATAAAGAGAAATTTTTTTTATTTTCGAAGAAATTATATAACCGCCACTTTTTCCTTCTTTGCTGATTAATAGATTGTTCTTAACTAGTTCAGCCGCAATTCTAGCCAAAAATCTTTGTGGCAATTTAGTAGCTTCGATTAATTCGGATAATCTCACTAAGCCATTCTTTTTGTAAACAAATGAAATTAAAATTAATCCGTAGTCAGATTGTTTGGTTATTGCTAACATATACTTAGTTAGTAATAGTTTAGCAAAAAAAAATATGAAGTCAATATAATGATTTTATACTAATTCAACACCATTCTGAATCGCCATACTAAATTCTTTACCGTTAGACGTTTTCATAGTACCAGTAATTCCATCTACCCACTTTATATTTTTACCATCAGATTCACAGGTACCTGCACCCATATAATCTTCTATAAAATATGTCAGACCAGCCTCAACTGGAATACCCAATTGAGCAATTGCAATTTGTGCTAAATTGATATGTTGTATGTTTTCTGCCCCAGGTTCGTCATTTATTAGATCTGTTGATATAAATGCAGGGTTTTTTGAATGTTCTCCTTTAAAAAGTACGTACTTATGATGACCAGCTATAAGTGCTTTAGAAGCTTCTGAAGGTCTCATAGATGGGATTATACACTATAATTGAGGAAATAAGAATACGTTTTTTATTTATTGTCATTCCCGCGGAGGCGGGAATCCAAGCTGAATATTCTTCTTTAAAAAATGTGATTTTAGTCTGGATCCCCGTCTTCACGGGGATGACATAAGAACATAAAAATTACAAGCTCCAGCGAGGAATCCGATCAAGTTCATCTATGTTTTTAACAAACAAACCTTTGTCTGCCTTATATCCAGCAACAACGCCAATCATCGCGGCATTATCTCCGGTTAAATATTTATAAGGCGGAAATAAAACTTCCCCTTGATATTTTTTTACCAAAGATCTCATTAAATTTCGTAACCTCATATTAGCAATTACTCCACCTCCGATAATTAAATTATTAATTCCTGTTTGTTTAATAGCCATTTCTGTTTTCTTGATCAAAGTGTCAAAAACCGCTTCTTGAAAAGAACTGGCTAGTAGCTTAACCTCCGAAGCTTGACTAGGATTATTCTTCAAAAAATAATAAAAGGATGTTTTTAAACCTGAGAAAGAAAAATTTAAATCTTTTGACTTAAGCATTGGCCGAGGAAAATTATGGCTATCTACATTGTCAACCTCATGAGCTAATCTTTCAAGAACTGGTCCTCCCGGATATCCTAACCCTAGTAACTTTGCCGCTTTATCCAGAGCTTCACCCGCAGCATCGTCTAAAGTCTGACCGATTATTTCATATTCCAGGTGATTTTTAAAAATTACAAATTCCGTATGCCCGCCCGAAATAATTAATGCCAAATATGGAAAATTAAAATCCCTTTTTGGATTTCCTTGACTATTTTGAACAAAGGCAGAATAAATATGACCCTCCAAATGATTAACGGCAATTAATTTTTTATTATATTTCGTAGCTAATTCTTTAGCTTTTTTAATACCAACTTCTAAGGCAACTGCTAATCCTGGCCCTTGGGTAACAGCAATATAATCAACCGAATCAAAAAGATCTGGATCCCCGCCTCCGCGGGGATGACAAGCACGCTCAACAATAAAATCAATTCTCTCTTCATGCGCTCTTTTTGCAATCGACGGCACGACCCCTCCCCATTTTTTATGAAGTAAAACTTGGGAATAAATGACGTTGGACAGAACTCGGCGGCCATCAGTAATGGCAACAGAGGTCTCATCACAGGAAGTGTCGATGGCTAAAATATGCATAAAATTTCCCTCCTTTTTTCATCCACATATCTCATCTTCACATAAACAATCTCTCCCTTACTTTTAAGTAAATCAATAATCTCTCCCGCCTTTTCTCCCCATTCAAAACACAAGATATTTCCAGGAATAAGAAATTTTTCTAAACCCAAATGTTTAAATTCGTCATTATTTTCAATATTATATAAATCAAAATGATAAAAATTTTCGTATTCATAATATATTACATATGTTGGAGAAATGATATTTTTTATACCAAGCTGTTCACCGATCCCCTTAACAAAAACTGTTTTACCAACCCCCATCTCTCCTTCAATAATAAAAATTAATGGTTTATTTTTTTTGATTACATTTTCCTTTAAAATTTGTTTTGCAATTCCTTTTGTTTCTTCGGAAGTCTTTGACAAAAACATTTTTGATTTATTTGAAAAATTAATATCTCCTTGGCGTAAAATCTTTACATCAGACTGAGATAAATCTACAACTGTTGAAGGCTTATTTCTTGGTAATTTGCCGGCGTCAACAATCAAGGCTATTAACTGTTTTTGTTTTTCCGTTAACTCCTTTAGTAATGATTCAGTTGAGTAATGAGGAGACCGTCCTGCCAAGTTGGCTGAAGTGGCTGTAATCGGTTTCTTAAACATATTAACTAATACTTCGATGTAT
>JBBTYO010000058.1:0-13416 GCA_038061735.1 Patescibacteria group bacterium | reverse complement strand
GTTTCTATCTATCAGTCGTTAAAAATTGGTCTTGACAAAGGGGTAAGGTTTAAAGAACCGGAGCCGGGTAAAATGATTCGATAAAAGTCCCAATAATGGGGCGGAAAGCAAAATAGGAAATAGTGATAAACCACATAATCGGGTTTATAAACATCGAGAGAATTTTCCCACCAACGACTAATTGAAATGTCACCACATGAGGCTCTTTCCAATCCCGCATAAAATGTTTCGGATTTCTCATATGGACTAAATATGTCTGGATGTAGCCCTTGATCCATCTGGTACGCTGTCTGAACCAATTTGGTAAATCACTATTAGCTTCCTCAAGTGTCATTGAATTGATGACGGCGGTCCGAAAACCATGTTTAACCAGGCGCATTCCCAGGTCACAGTCTTCAGTGACGTTAAAAGCATCCCATCCTTTGAAAAAATGCAAATCCTTAGTTCTAAAATGGTTTGATGTTCCACCCAAGGGGATTGGAGCGTGGATAGATTGGAGACCAGTGAGAACCAAATCAAACCAAAGAGAATACTCGGCGGTAAAGACCCGTGTCAGAATATTTTGGTGCGGATTATAAAAGTTTAATTTTGCTTGGATACAGACCGTTCGCTCGTCAGATTTATTAAATGCCAGGATTGCTTTTTTTAACTGTGAAGGGTCGGGGATATCCTCAGCATCATAGACCACTGAATACTCGCCAGTCGCGTATTTCAAACCATAATTTAGAGCTTTTGGTTTGGTCTTCGGCCGTGAATGGGGAATGACAATAACTTGAAAATAGGCAGGCAATTTATAAGCATTGGCTATTTTGATTGCCTCCTCATCATCCTCCTCCAATAAAAGCAAAACCTGTAGTTTTTCTTTTGGATAATCCAACCGACTCATAGCAGTGACAAACTGGGGC
Organism: Patescibacteria group bacterium; assembly: GCA_038061735.1. GTDB lineage: Bacteria > Patescibacteriota > Microgenomatia > UBA1406 > GWC2-37-13 > GWC2-37-13. The sequence goes on along the minus strand of JBBTYO010000058.1, from coordinate 12,511 downwards.
AGGACATCTCCCTCCTTATAAAGCGGGCAGAAGATTGTGTAGCTTGGCCACTCATTATTTTTAGCAATTTCATCCGAAGTAATTTGAATTTCCTGTGATTTTGAAAAACTGCGGTATATCAAAAAAAAGTTAAATAACAGATCAGCAAAATAGAGTAACGTTAGTACGGCGATCATGCTTGTAAGGGTAGCGTGCCAATTGGAGATAAATAAAAATGTAACAATGATAATTAGGGCCAATAAAAAAATAATTTGTCTGATAGATAGCCTGTGGAAAGCACTATCTCTTTGGTGTAAATCTGAATGATGGATAAACTCAGATCCTCTATAATGAAATCCTTTCCCTTTAATCTTTTCAACGTTAGGATGAAACGGTATGATTTCCGAACTTTTAAATGCCAAAATTAGTGCAACCAAACCCATTTCGAAAGATGCAGTGATTAAACCAATCTTCGGTTTACCTGAGTAGCGTTTTTGAAAAGCTATATCAACCGTATCGATTTTATAGCCGGCGTTGCGGGCCTTTACTAAAAATTCCAGATCAAAAGTCCATTGTGAGGGGAGCAGTTTAATTCGTTCGACTATCTCTTTTTTAAAGACTTTCAGACCTGATTGGACATCACAAGTAAACCCGTGAAGAAATTTACCGAAAAAATGGCGAAAAATATAACTTAGGATTTTTCTTCTGAGACTTACATAATGTTCCCGTCTATTTGCAACGACTACATCTGTATTTTCATCAATCTTTTCTATCATCTTGGGAATCGCTTCAGGTGGATATTGTAAATCAGCGTCAATCATACAAATAAGATCGTATTTTGCGTAAGTAAATCCTTCAAGAAGAGATTGCGCTTTGCCCTGTTGACCTTTCTTGACATATAGAGAGATGGGGTAGGTATCTTCTAATGACGCAACTATTTTTTGTGTCTGGTCGGTAGAATGATCGTCAACAACGATAATTTCGTAGTCAATTTTTTTTGGTTTCAACGCTTGGTCTATACATTCAAAAAGCATCTGTATGTTGCCTTCCTCATTCCACGTAGGAACGACGATTGATACGCTTTGACCTATTGGCATAATGTGTGAAGTATATCACAATTCAGGCTTGTTTGTAGGTTATAACCTACAAAGTGAGTGAGAGTAGAAAAGCTTTTATTTTAGTAAAAATTGAGGAGAAAAATTCTACTATAATATTTTTTCTTTCAGTTTTTTGATTGTTGTTTTTAGAAACAGGAGTTTCTAATGGGTCGTTAATCAAATCTGTACCGGTTGCATCTATTGATTGTGTTATAGCTAGTGGATCTTCTATTTTTTCCGGCACTTCAAACGAATTATTTGTTTGTTCTTCAGAGTCACCTTTAAATTTTGTGTAAGCTTTGAAATCCAAATCAGTAGTCGCAGACATCGTATCAGACATCCATCCTTGTCTACAACCGTTATCTGCCCTGACTCTAAAGTAGTACTTTGTATTTGGATTTAAGGAATTGATTGTAAAATCGATCACTCCTTCGTATTGACCGTGGGGAAAACTAACTCCAAAATCATCTCTGCCTCTTTCTGTTCCGTAAATTATCGTGTAGCCGCTTATAGCATTATTTACTGGTGTGAAAAAAAGTTTTGCCGAGGTCTTACTTACGTCAATCTGAAAAAGATCTGGTGGGCTGTCTGGCCGTGTGTCATTGCATTTTGCCGCTAAAACAGAATCCGTAACAAAAAGAAAAACAAAGATTAAAAAAATACTTTTTATTGTTTTCATATTTATATTAACAGCTTTTTTCAGGGTTATAATCTTCGCCGTAAGACCCAACCGAACTGCCTTTTTCATTTCGTTCCATCTCATTTCCACATATCCTACCCTGTGGTGTCCTCTGAAATTTAATTCCCCCTGATTTATTATTTAAAATACGATTGCCATAAACCTGATTATTAGTCCCGTCTTTATCCTCGTCTCCACCCAGCCGTACACCAGCCCCAAGATTATCATAAATTTCATTATAACGGAAAATATTATCGTTTCCGCGTGAATCCAAACCACCGGAATTTGGATCCCTTTGACCGGTACATTTATTATACTCAACTATGTTGAAAGAGGAGCCTTCTTTGATATCAACACACTCATTACCCTGGGTATCAATGTAGTTGTTATGAATATAATTATTATTAGAACGGTCAACTTCGCTTGTGGGATTTTTACCATCTTTAAGTTGTTCAGGGGCTGTCCCAATATAGATTCCTTCGCCATTTTTTCCACCATCATTATATTCAAAATCACCAACTCCGCAAGTAAAAATCGAATTATAAGCGATTTCACTATTTTGTACTAGATAACGCAGTCTTACACATTCGCCACCGGCATTTTTAATATCCATATTAAATACTTTTAGGTTAACGAGAGCTTTACCGGCTATTTTTCCGGTCACATAAAGCAATTTATCTCTATATGACGATATTTCTTTAGAATTTTTAAAATGACCGTCTATTGTAAACCCCTCAAGAGTAATATAGCTATGATTAACCTGAAAAACCCTAGAATTTCCTGCTCCTTTGACTATCGAGCTTTTTTGACCTTTAATAGTGATTGGCTTATCTGGCAAGCCGTCTTTTTTTGTCACAACATCCTGAAAATATTCCCCAGGTGAAAGCACCACAGTATCACCAGGTTGGGCCAAATCAACTGCCTCCTGAATCGTGAGGTCGTTATTCGGTCTTATTGAAAATATTTTTCCTACAATAGGCGGAGTTGTTGGTCCTCTGGTAATTGCCGCAGTTGGAATTATAATTTCGGTTGGTTTAACGGTCGGAGTATTGACAATTTTATTTTTCGTAGTTTTGGTTAGACTATCCTTCTTATCTAAATAAATCTTTTGAAAAATTAATAAGAAAATCGTCATTACTAATATTCCTGCCAGAAAATTAAAAAGATATTTCATATATGAATTATAATAGTTTATTTGAAGATAATATCAGCGAATTTCTTCTGCGACCAAATTTTTTTTATTTCTCCAGATATAGTTATTTTCTTCAACAAAATTAGAAAGTCCTGAGCTTACTTTAGCGTAAATTCCATAAAGCTTGCTGTAGGTGATTTTATTGCCGCTAATTTTATTGGACGAGGCACTTCCTTGAAAATAAATCCCGATTTTATTTTTAATTAAGGTGTTGTTTATGGCCTGATTATTGGTTGTTTTGATATAAATCGCATTTTCATTTTCAGTCAATGTATTATTACTTATCACATTGTCATTGGATTTTCCGTAAAGATACACACCATATTGAGAGTTTGAAGATATATTGTTATTCTTTATCTGGTTATTAACCGAAGATTTATCTGCTAAAACGCCACGCTTATTTTTATAGATATTATTATTTTTAATAATATTATTACTTGAATTATCAAGGCTTACTGCGTCGGTATTGCCAAATAACTTATTATTTTCGATGATATTGTTATTTGAAAGTTCATGCAACATAATGCCGTGGCCTTTATTATTGAAAGAAATATTATTACGGATAATATTATTATTACATCGTTTGGAAAAAATTAGTCCATGGGTGCCATTATTGTAAAACTTGTTATTTTCAACCAGGAAGCCATTAGAATCATCGTGAGGATCAAGTCCATATCTAAAATTAGCATAAAATTCGTTACCTCTCCATATCATTCCAGTCGCTCCAAATGTATAAGCTCCAAAATAGTTGTCATGGAATTTACTGTTTGTAACTTCTCCTGTCAGGAGTGCTTTTCCAATACTATTTCTGCTCATTTTCCAGGATATTCCGTAGGGTGAGTAAGGTAGATTTTCTGGTCGTGGATATCCTAAATAAGCGATTTCAGAATTGTTTATATCCATTCTCGAGCCGTCTTTTACTAATATGTAGCTTCGACCATTTTTAAAATTTTTGTCATAATCATTTTTTTCTGCGTCCCAAGAGGTTATCTTAATACCATCGATAAAAACATCAGAATTGTAAGCTAAAATTCTTGTAATTTTTTTGTCGTTACTTGTCATTTTCAGCCATTTGACTTCACTGTTTTTTAAATTTAAAGTCACCCCTGATCTCAGATAAATACTCGTTTTAAGATCCCAAATTCCAGGGCTCACTTCCTCCAATAATTTCTTGTCGACGCTTGCCGATAGATCACGTAGGGTGACAGTTTTACCGCGGCCAGAAACAATTATTTGGTCAGTCGGTAAATCGTAATATATTTGCAAAATGTCAGCGTATAGTCTTCGATAATTAAATTTGTTGTTAAAAGGTAAGCTGATTTTTTTGGGGGGGATTGTCAGTCTCATGCCAGGTTCAATTCTATTCCAGTTGGTTATTTTACTGGCATTAGCTGATAATAAATTTTCTACTGTTACTCCGTATTTTTCGGCAATTCCAGCCAGTGATTCGCCTAATTTAAAATCATGTCTTTTAGTCGACCATTCCTCGTTTTGGGAGGTCGAGATACCTAAGACGCTTGGGCTTGCTTGTGCTTTTGCAATCGGAGACCCAACTTTAGGAAGAGTTCTTAAGACAAGTTGACGTTGTACTTCCCGAGGAATTAAAAAATTCTGATTTTTATTGTTGGAAATAGAAAAACCAATCAAGAAAAATATTACCAAAGTTCCAAAATGAGGTGCTAAATTTCTAAAGATGGTGACTTTTGATAATCTTGATTTATCCCATCTGGTCATCCAACCTTGAGTATTGACAGTCAGTAATGAATATATCCTGATATAGGCGGTAATAAAATTAAAGAAAATAAAAATCGGAAGAATTATGATATCTTTCGGATATTTTTTTAGATGCGGATACATCTTAACCAATCGGCTAAAATGCCACCAGACCAATATTACCAAAACCGGTACCCAAAGACCCAAATATAGTGAAATAATGAAATAAATAGGGCTTATGAGAAGAGTGAAAGGCTGGATTATCCTATCAATTAGATATAGGGTAAAAATCGGATACCTGAGTGTCCACCCTTCAAACAATGCTTGAAGATCATTTCTCCAGCTGTTGCGCGTCCATCTAATTTGTTGTTTGAAAAAAGTGGCTAAATCTTTGACTCCGGTGGTCATGACGAGTGAATTACTTTGATAGGTTGTTTTCCAACCGGCTTTCTCTATTAAATAAGTTAGTCTTTTATCTTCACCGCTGACCACTTTTTCTCCCATAAACTTTTCAAATATCATGTCCTTCAGTACCGGCATAATCGCACTTCTTCTATATAAGGAAGTTCTTCCCGAAAGGCAGACTAAAATGTCTTCGGCTTTTGCAAGAAATGGAACATCATCCCAGTAACGTTGTTCAAGACGTATGCTAAAAAGTTTTTGAGCTAAGGTGTTGGGCTTTTCGACCGATTGTTTTGTAGTAACGCCGCCTATTGATTTATCTTTAAATGGAGCTAAGGCAAAAGCTAGGGTTTTATCTTCCCAGATAGTATCGCTGTCAACCAGAGCCAAAATATCACTTTTTGAATATTTTATACCTTCCCCCAACGCCTCTCTTTTGCCAGGTATTCTGGTTATGATTAATTTAGCAAAAGAATTTTTTTTGGCAAACTTTTTAAATATTTCAATATTGGCTTTATCCGTATAGTCTATTACCGCAATTATTTCATCTGGTTTATTTTTTGCCCAGGAATTAATGGCTCTGGTAAATGTATTGGTATTTTCATTATAGACAGGTGTGACAACAGATACCGATGTTTTGTATCCTGTTTCTTTGGGTTTATAAAATGATCCAACCACTTTTTTGATTCCCCAAACCGACCATCTCCAGACACCCAAGAGCCCGAGGGGAAGTAGGTAAGGATAATACTCAATGTATTTTGAAAAATAATAACCTAAAGTATCAGAATTCATAGTTGCAAAAAATTAAAGAATTGCCCCAATAACATGAGCATTCTTTATATCCATTTTTTTCATCAGGTTATTGTTAACGTCAATGGTTGATTTTAGAAGACCGATATCATAACCATTTTTTTGTGCCCAGTTGTAAAAGGCTTGAGTGTCTTTTGGCAGACAATGCCCTGAGTAAGGACCAAAATCTCTTATTCCATAAACTGGGTTCCACATACCTTCTGCCGTCAATGCGTTTATTTTGAACATTTTTTCGGCATCAAGTCCATTAGCTTTTGCTATCTGCCTCATCTCGTTGTAAAAAGTTACTTTTACGGCATTATATAGATTATGTATATACTTTTGCATTTCCGCTTCCATTAGACTACAGTGAAAAATTGGTTTAGCAAATTTTTTATATATTGATTCCAAAACATCACCTGACTTTTTATCCAATTCACCAATAAGGGTTACCCATGGTTTTCGACTATCTTCAACAGCTGTCTTTTCACGGAGGTATTCGGGATTCATGCAAACTCCGAAGTCGACTCCTGCCTTTCTTCCGGACATTTTTTCAACTTCTTTAATAACTATATTTTCGGTCGTACCCGGTAGGACTGTGCTTTTGACTACAACAACATGATATTCTTTTCTGAAAGCTAATAGACCGCCTAAAAATTTTGCCGCGTGTCTAATCGGTTCAAGGTCAATTTTTCCGTCAACGGTCGGCGTAGCAACCGTTATGAAAGTAACTTCGTATTCATATTTGTGATCTGGAAAATTAGAAAATGTATAGGCCCAATAACCTTCTTTTCTTAGTTTGTCTATTTTTTCCTGACTCCTGCCGATGAAACCGACTTTAAAACCGTTTTCAGTTAAAACTTTTCCTGTTGCATAGCCAACAACTCCAGGACCGATGATGGAAATTTTTTGAACCATAGTTTACAAAAAAATGTATCAGTTACAAATTATACTTTAATAAATAAAATAATCAACAGGAATTCATTCTTGAAGGCTACTTCTTCGCAGATTTTTTGGAGTCTTTTTTGTTATCTAAGTAAATAACCGTCATTAAAAGTAGTGCTAGACAAAGTGCTATAAAAGGCAATATTTTTTGAAATAATTCCATATTATTTTTTTGTAACAAAATGAAAAATTAAAAGTATTATAAGAACGATCGAAGCTGAAAAAAATATAGGTGTAAAAACATATTATGCTGACATATTTATTTATTAAGTAAACTTATACTAAAAATAGAGATTAACAATGAAATTATAATAATTATAATAATTGAAATCAATAGATCTTGATCATATTTGAACTTATAAATTATTGGTGTAATTGTACTTATAGAAACATAAATTTTCTCATTTCTTAATTACTTTTAGCAATTCGCTGATGCTTTCGATTAATATTTCATTTTTTTTGATGTTTTCTTTATTGACAACTTCTAAACGTTTAATGATTTCTTTCAAAACAACATGGTCAAATGGATTTTTTAGCTTGTTTATTTCATTTTTAAATTTAGCTATTTTATAATATTTTATTTTCTTATAACTTGTACCAAAAAGTTTAAACTCAATATTTTCCAATTTTTCTAGGGCAATAAAATCCTTATTTTTAATAATTTCATGCTTAATGGATTCGAAGAGTTCATATGTCCATGATTTTTTCTTTGTTTGATAGAGACTCTTGGCTAATTCAATTTTTTTGACAACAAGCCAATTTTTATTATTAATTTTTAAATAATTAATCAGATCGTTGAATAAAGCAGGGATTTCACTGCTCGTCTCAAAGTAGCTTTTTGGCGCTTCGCTTATATAATGTATAGTATAGTCGTCAGTTTGCAAAGCTATAGTTTTACCATAAATACTGTCCCAAACATCACTATTTTGACCTATCTGGCCAATGATGACTTCATAGCTTCCTTTATCAATTCCTTTTACTTTTAACTGATAATCGCCGCTTTGAGCATTTTCAATAAATATCATTCCATCCTGTTCGGGATAGACATGACCGTTAAAAATTACCTCGATGACTGCAGGTGATTTAATTAAAAAAATTAATGAAGAATCAATTTTTGTTCCTTTACCTTCAATTATTTGTGGATCATTATATTGAATATCCAATCGATCAAGAATTTTTTTGATTGCGTCTCGTTTATAGATCAACTCGCCGTGCTCAAGGTTTAAAATCTCCGGAGTATTAATTCGAGCACTTGTTGATAAGACAGTATAGTCGCCAATTTCCGAAAAAGATGAATCCGGCCGCCCGTCGGGATAATTATCCAACAACTTATCTAAGTACGTTTGGTCAATAATATTAAAACCTTTCAAGGTATTTCCCTTTTCGCCAACAAGAGTTGTTAAATTAGTTAAATTGGTCAAATTCGCATTATAATACGGCAGTAACTCGTTCTTAATTTTCATATCAGAGATATTTATTTCGACTGCGTTTTTTTTCAAAAAGTTATAGATAGGAAATAAATCCTTCATAATTGGAAAAAGCCGATTGAGTGTTTGTTTATCAGTTTCCAAATTGTTTTTATTTAAAGAAGAAATTATTTTAACCGTTAGCCACAGATAGTCATTAAATCTTTCTATCTCTCCAGCCTCAACTATTTTATATGCAACTGTAGCTCCGCGATGAGGGCTTCCAGCGGTAATCAGCTTATCAATGTTTGAGTTACTATATTTTTGACTATAAATCCGTCCGATTAATCCACCAAGAGAATGACCAACTATAGAGTAATTAGTGACTAGTGGATAGTGGTTAGTGCTTAGCTCTAAAACAAAGTCATTCAGGTCGTCAACTATTTCTAATACAGGCTTGCGCCAGTCGTAGGCAAAGATGAATAAATTTTTTCCTTCTTCGTAACCGAGATTTGTTAAAGTATTAATTATCCCTTCGTATTCCTTAACTATGGAATTTAATTTCCAATTTGACTGAGGTTGGTTCACGTTATGAATAATTGCCTCTCGGTTCCAAGATGCCAGAAATCCTGGGATTATGATTATGGAAGTTTTTTCGGGGATCACAGTCGGGGTAGGAGACGGAGTTGATGTAGGAGTTGGTGTTAATGTTGGTGTTGGGATTAACGCCAAATTAAATTTCCACGAACCATCACTCCCAAGTCCTGAATAATACAATTTTAAATTTCCAAATTCGTTAATCACCGACGGAAAAATTAGATGGTTTTGGTCATAAGGTTTGTCTTTAACTAACAAGTATCCTTGATCTTCAAAGACCGAGTTACAAGATAACGGTAACGTGCTTTTTGCTATTTTTATTCCCGTACTATCTGATTGATGAAAAAATAAATAGAGTTCATTATTTTCTTGGTAAGGGAAAGGTCCATCTCCACCGTACAAAAAAGCATATTGGCAACGTTGCCAAGTAATCAAATCGTCGGAATAAGCTAATTTTATTTTAAAACCATCTCCTCCCCAAGCTCCGAAAAATAGAAAGGTACGATTGTCCTGAATAAAAGGATGTCCGGCAAAAACTCCATTTTTTTCAGAATAATTATTCGTGTTTGGCATTATAACTTGGGAAAGACTTGATGAACAATTAAAATCAAAATCACAACTGCTAGAATATATTCGATAAATATTATTTTCATATCTCGTGAGAAATAAAAGATATCCTGTTTGCGTTTTTAAAACACTTGGGTTTGATAAATCCGCACCTGTGTTTAATACTTCTTTTTTCATCTGCCAATCAACACCATTTGTAGACTCAAAATAACCTAAAGAATAATATGTCTCTGGAGGTTTGTTGATAGCAAAAATTCCTTTGTAAACATCTCCTTCTTTAAAGATATTTGCTTGAAGTTGATTTGCGTAATTATTAATATAAGAAATTGGAAGGGGATTATTAGGTGACTTTTCAAATTGAAAAGCAAAAACATCTTTTGAAAATAAAATATAGATAGAAATAATAAAAAAAATATTCAGTAGTTTTTTAAACATATTTTTACGTCTTGTCATTCCCGCGTAGGCGGGAATCCATTCTTAGTCTGGATCCCCTCCTTCGAGGGGATGACATAATTGTCACTTTATGAACTTTATAACTTTATAATCTTTGTAAACTCATTAGTCTACCGCTTATAACCTACAAAAGTATGTTTTTGGAGCGTTAAATCAAGCTATTTTCTTCGATAGATACCCTATTTTTATGAAGCTAAGCCAAAGGATCAAGCCAAGAATATTTTGGATATTAATCAAGTTTAAATTAAATAACCAAACACAATAAAAAGAAAGTAAATAAAAAGTTATTAAAATAATTAATTGAAAATATTTTTTTGGTTTAATTAGAATTAAAAAGGGAATAATCCAAACAAAATATTGGATTGAAAAATTGGTTGTGAAAATGAAAAAGAAAAGTAATAAGTTAAGAAAATTTTTTAATAAATTTTTGTTTTTATTAAACCACGAGTAACTAAAAAAACTGGTAAGAAATATTAAAGTTGATAATTTTTGAATGAGTATTCTTTGTTTCCCTAATAAATCCCATATACCCCATATACCCCATAAACCTTGATAACTTATTAATGTCTTGCCAATATCTATTGGATTGGTTTTGAAGAAAATACAATAAAGTATTGTAAATAGTACAGGGAATAATGTTATTAGTAACAATAATTTCCGTTTTTTTAACTTGTCATCCCCTTGAAGAAGGGGATCCAGAGTTCCTGAATTCCCGCCTCCGCGGGAATGACAGGTGTGTAATTCCCTTAAAATCGGTATTAAAAACAACACCGGCCACGTCTTTGTTAAAATTGCAAAAGAAAAACTCAAAACTGCGGTCAGTTCTTTTTTTTTGTTCAATAAATATATTGATAATAGAATAAAAAAAACCGGAATAACGTCAAACTGTCCGTGCAAGGTCGTAATCAAAATCGTTACAGGATTAATGGCGTAAAGAAAGGTCGTCTTTAAATTTTTCCTTGAAAGTCTATAGACTAGGTTGAGGATTCCCAGATCAAATATAACATTTATAATTTTTATAATAGTTATAATGATTATCTTCGACCGGCCTAACCAATAAGCCATCGCTTCCACATAAAGAAAAAATGGTAAATATGGATGATGAAGGTTGGCAATTTCCGGATAGATATTTATTCCTTTTAAAGTCAATTCACCAACCTGAAGATAAGATTGAAGATCATAATTTGTGACATTGCGAAATATATAAATAAAAACTAATCGAATTATTAGAGCAATTAAAAATATTTTTTTCATACCACCTGTCATTCCCGCGGAGGCGGGAATCCAGGAAATCAAGCACTGGATCCCCGACTAAATCGGGGATGACATGAATGTCACTTTATAACTTTATAAACTCTTTTTCAGTCGGTTATAACCTACAAAATTATCAGTTTGTATTGCTATATGGCTTTATTGTTCTCGATATACCACGTTGGTGACGGTGTATAATATAGCCATGAGCACAAAACTATCGGTTTTGATGATCACAAAAAACGCCGCTGAGACTTTGGAGAAGTCGTTGGCTTCTGTTAAAAAAATCGCTGATGAAATTATTATCGTTGATAGTAAATCAACCGACCGGACGGTCGAGATAGCCAAAAAATACCTTGCCAAGGTTTATGTCAAGGAATTTACTGATATTGGAAAACAACGAATGTTTGGTTTGTCAAAAGCCACCGGTAAATGGGTTTTGATTTTGGACTGTGATGAAATAGTTTCTGAAAAATTAATGAAAGAAATAAAATCAAAAATAGAGAATAAAAATATAAAAATTAATAGCTACTATATTCCTTATCTTAACTTCTATCTAAATAAACCACTTCAATTTGGTGGGGAAGATTACAAAATGCTTCGTCTTTTTCGGCGTATTAAACTACACATGGAGCCTTCATTAGTTCATAACAAAATGGAGGTTAAAGATGAAAAAATTGGTTATCTAAAAGGAAAAATATTTCATCATTCATATCGATCAATTCTTCAAATGTTTGCAAAATTTACTGACTATGGAGTTCGAATGGCCAAAGAAAAATATTTAGCCGGCGAAAAATCTTCTTTTAAAAAAATATTTATTTATCCTATTCATATGTTTTGGGCCAGATTTTTTAAAGATAAAGGATATGAAGATGGATTATTTCGAATACCGTTAGATTTAGGATTTGCGTATATGGAATTTGTAACATATTTTATGTTAGCCACCATGTCTCCCGCCTTTGGCGGGACCAGGAAAAAATTATGAAAACCGCTTTTATTTTTGTTCTTTATAAAACTCCTCAATCGGAAATTTTCCGCTTGAAAACAGAGGTTGGAAACTGTCATTCCCGCGGAGGCGGGAATCCAGACTATAAAATTTACTTTATTGACAACTCTGACAATCAACAAGGTTATGCTAACGGTGTTAACAACGGTCTAAGAAAAGCAATCAAAGATGGTTGCGATTTATTTGTCATTGCCAATCCTGATATTTCTTTAACAACCATAACTCCCCTAAACTTTTTTGATGTTGCCAGTCACTTTGACATCTGGGGACTGGCTATGAAGCAACAAGGCAAAACTTATTATGGTGGTGAAATTGATAAGTGGCGCGGGAGCGGGGGACTAATTAAAAATAAACTAGCTAAACGATTTACAGAAACAGACTTTGTTTCGGGATCCTTAATGTTTATCAAAAAAAAAGTTATTGATAAAATCGGTT
>JBBTYO010000057.1:0-7204 GCA_038061735.1 Patescibacteria group bacterium | reverse complement strand
GGGGGATGTGTATTACTTTAATTATCACATTATGATTTATTATTGTCAAGATCAAATTTTTGTTTTATCATTGGTCAACAGAATTGGGGTATAGAAATGGGATAAAAAACACGAATGATATCCAGTTGAAATATCGAAAATTATTACTACTGGCTTTAATCTAATGAAGAACGATTTGGGCGAATAGAGGCAGAAGTATTCAAATCTAATTAATTTTTGTGAATTAAGTTGATTAATACAGATTAATATTCCCTTGAAGGAAGAAATCAATAAGGAATGTTTATTACCTTAAATATTCGCCAATCGGCAATTTGATTGTAAAGAATAATTGACGGATCATTATTATCCCAAATATTTGGATAATATTTGTAAATTTTGTTATTGATTAAGTCATCAAAATCTGGTTTATTTATAATTAGCCAATCAGCGTATGAAGGATAATTTTTAACAACTTCGGAATAATCAATATCTGAGGTAATAATATATCTTTTTGGATTTTTGGAAAACAAGGGGATCGCAAAACCCTTATTAGTATCCACCAGTATCATCCCACTAGAGTTATCCATAAAACTTGCAACGGCTTTTTGATCTTCATACGTTCTCGAATAATCTAAACTGGCGGAATTATTTAAGACTTTTCGAACAAAAGACGCTTCTTCCTTACCTATATCAGGTCTACTCATTGCGTATCCCGTCGTCGTTATACCCAAAAGTAAAAGTAAAATTAAAAGAATTGTTAAGTATTTTTGTTTATTTACAACGATTATTACTGTAAAAGAACCAATTACCAAAATGTAGATGTAAAAACGCAACCATCCAAACGACTGTCCTTGAAACAACTCATAGATATGAAATAACAATATAAAAAAATAGGGCAACACTAAAAATAAATAGAAAATAAAATTTTCCGCTCTTTTTTTGATATTAACTAAAAAATCAAAAATTATAAAAGGTAAAGTCACAATAATTGGGGCCAGTAAGATCAATCTTTTTATTACGTAAAGGAAACTACCAACGAGTGAATGATATGAATTTTCAATAGCTTGAGGATTATTTTTTATGCCGGTTGTAAAAGCGCTATTAGAATATTCACTATTTAAAAAATATAATGGATTTTTCATAATAAACCAGTTTAAAACTATCCAAAAGCCTACTGAAAAAGAAAAAGGTAAAATAAACAGTATTAAGGCCGATTCTATTTTTTTGTATTTTATCCGTTTGAAAATTAATTGAATGACCAATAATAAAATAAAGGCAATAATTGCCGGTACTGACTCATACCTTGACCAAAAAGAAAATGACATGAAAAACGAGGCTTGAAGAAAGTCAAGCTGGTTCATTTTATAAAACCATTTAACAAAAAAATATGACGAAATTATAAGAGAAAATAGAAAGACGGCTTCGCTGGTTCCTATTGAGGAATATAGTAATATCAGTGGGTTAATGCCAAATAATAAACTGATTATGAAAGAGGAAAGTTTGCCCTGGGGATTGACAAGAAGTCCGATTTTATAGATTAGCAAAGCAGATAGTGCCCCAAAGATTGCCGTAATAGCCGGCCCGGCCATCATCATCAAACCAAAAGGTCGAAGAACTAAAATCAAAGGTATTTCAACTAAACTTAAAAATGGTTGCCAAACAAATCCAATTGCCGCCAAATGAGGATCCCTGCCAAAGATCGTAAAAAATGCTAAAGCAGTGCGGGCGATCGCGTCGTTGTGATAAATCTTTAAAATCTGGGTAAAATAATATCCTACCGAAAGATAAAATACTAAAAAAGTAAAAAAAATTAGTTTACAAATATTTTTGTTTATAAAATTACTCATAATTTTTTATTGACATCTTTTATTATAAGTCTTAATCGATAAATAAATCCGATTTTTTCAGGTTCAAGAATGATGTTTTGTGTGATTTCGGCTTTTCGGGTAATAATCATTTTTTGTTTCTTAGTTTTATATTTATTCCCGCCGATTACGATATTGACAGTACTTGCAGGAATGCTCATCGCGTAGCGACCTTGACTATCTGTAGTTGTACTATTTAATCCATCACTTGTTTTTATTGGCACATTTTTTAGTTTATCACCGAGCGTATTGGAGACTGTCCCTTTGATTACACCGGGGATAAAATAATTCTTAACCACGTCAACTGCCTGCCGCTCCGTCCCATCATCATCAAGTAGTTTTGTCGTTCCTAAAGTTAAAACATTATAGTTAATCCCAAATACATTCGTTTTATTTTTATATAACTCTCGTAAAACTTTATCTATAAATAGCGCTTGTTGATTCTCGTCCATCGGGCCATTTATATCCGGAATTGGTGCTCCAAATTCTCCAAACAGTATTTTGGTTTGAAAGTTTTTCGAGAAATAGCTAATATACTCCGTCATTGATGATGGATTTTTGACATAGTGGTCGATTGTAACAACATTATCCAAAGCATCTAATGTTTTTTTATCCAAGACTTCTTTAGCCCTGCCTCCAATAATTGAAAAAATATTTGTATAAACTTTTTTATTTATTTTGTTGAATGAATTTTTTAAAACTATTCTTTGGTTTTGTATAAATTCGTTATATTTTGCGTTGTCATCCGGCTGTTTCCAAAATCCGGCATTTTCGCACTCTGGACATGGATCAAAGATATCTCCATCTTTAAAAAAATCGGGGTGTGTCTCTATAAACTCAGCTGTCTTTGCTTGATGTCTTTCCGGAGTCAGATTCTTTGGGTAATCAAACCAACCTTCCCAGTTGGACCAGTTGCCGCGAAACCAAACTTTGAGTTCTGTTTTACGTGCCAATTTAATCCATCGTGTCAGATAGGGTAAAAATTCATCATCATACGGAGTATCGATAGCTACATAGTTTGCTCCCATATTTTTGATTGCCTGAAGTTCCTTATTAATCTCTTTATCAAAGTTTAAATCATATAGTCGGACACGTGCCTTATCACGGGAGGTCTTCATTGTATCGATTGAACGTATTGACCATAAATATTTTGGTTGTTCCTGGGAAATTATTTTTTCTTTTGTTGAAAAATTAAGTAATGAAACGATAGTAATTAAAAAAATTATTAGTGCAATAAATTTCTTTTTCATTTTCGTTGGTATATCCCAAACGTCCCATAGCTATGGACAAGAACGTAATTTTTTATAAAATCAGGTTTGTTTTTAAGTGAACGGTAGACCAGATCGGGCGGATAAGACATCGTGGCAATATACTCACTGCTAAGCGAGGGTTTATTTAAAGCATTCTGCCAATACTCTCGTGTTCCTTCATGGATATAAAATTTCATCGGTAGTTGTGCGCGGGCTACAAATGCGTCGTGAGAAGCTAGGCTCGTCAGGATTAATCCTCCTTTATAATTCTTCATAAGCCAACTACTCGCCTCAACGGTATAACGTGTGTTTTCCAAACCTCTTAATCCATCAATCAAAGTCACTGGTTTTCCTTGTGAAATAAAAATAAAACATTGAATAATAAATACCAAAGAAATAAACCAAAATAATTTTTTCCGTGAAGCCAATATTCCCAAGCTAAGGGCCAAAGCCGGAAGCATTAACACCCCGTAACGGATATTGAAAAGTCCGGGATCTTTTGCCTCCTGAGGCACATTCATGGCCGATTGGCCTAAATATAAGGCCAGAACATTAAATACAAAAGGAGAAAGAACCGCCAGCAAGACAACAATCTGTTGCTTTGACTTAATAATAAAAGGAGTGGCAGTGAATCCAGCAAGTGATAATAGTGCAATAATAAAACCGTTGTTTTCAATCACAGACCAGATATAATAACTGAGAGATAAGAGGATGTTTCCTTCAGTTGGCAATTGGCCAACGCTTCGTAAAACCTTTTGTTGGACATAAGCAGAATAAGGACCCCGAATAAAATACAAAGCATCGCCAAAAATAGTCAAATTCCATAATAACCAAAGTACTATCCCAAAACCGCCTATACTTATGAAAAGAAGAACTATCCCTTCTGCCTTTTTCTTTCTAAGTGCTATCAAGCTCCATACCAACAAGAGTAGAGTCAAACATATAAACAGAAACCACCCGTCATATCTTACGAGAGTCGAGGCCATAACAAATATTCCTCCCAAAATCAGGTTGAGTATTTCTTTGGTTTTAATATATTTGGCAAGAAAAAAGACAGATAAAGTGAAGCTGGCAATAAGTACAGGCTCGGTCATCGGAGTCGTTGATAGATAAAGAAAATTAGGATTAAGCCCAAGTATCAGCGTTCCTACTGTTGCGGCAGGCTTGTTATTTTCCGTCAAAAGGAGAATAAGTTTGTAAGTAAATAGAACTGTCACTACATATGCGGTCATCGAAACTATACTGCCTGCTAAAGCCGTGTGCCACATGAAATCACTCCAAGCAAATATCAACATTAAAAGATGAGGCAGGGGAAGCCAAACGGTACCAATTTGTGCCAGCCCCGGTGTAAGATTGTCAACAATTCTTCGAGCAATATTTAAATGCGAGGCGGCGTCATTATAAGTCAGGACATAACCATTAGTAAAGGAAAAAAACCAGGCAATAATTGAGGTAATAATGGCCGAGATCCAAACAAATCTTATCCTCATAATTATTCAATTATAACATTCAAAATGTTTGCATTCTTCTAACAATCTAAATAATATGTTTTGTAGGTTATCCTTCGATGAACTCAGGACAAGTAAGCGGTTGACACCAGTTTTATAGTAATTTATGATTGATTTATTATTATTTATTTGTTTAAATTATAAAACTATGATTACCGATGCGGATATCAAAAAAATGAAGGCAGTCTTTGCTACGAAAGAGGATTTGAAGGCTATGGATAAAAGAATTGATAGTCTTTCAAATAGCCAACGACAAAACACTGAGGATCTTATTGAGCTTATAACGTCAGGTTTTGACAGAACGGAAAAGGCTATTAGAATGATAAGTGATCATGATGAAATAATCGAAAATCACGAACGTCGTCTTGACAAAATCGAAGATAAAATCTTTGCATAAAATCTATATCATATTGTCATTCCCGCCCCCGACGAAACTCGAGGGCAGGATCCGGCGGGAGGTATATCGAAGAAAATCTTCTGTCCTAACAGTCCAAAACATATATTTTGTTGGCTATAACCTACTGACAAAGGAAAAATAAAGGTGTAGACTTTTTTATATTATTATTTTATTATTACCCTATGTTAACTAAAAGTGATCTTTCAGCAATTCAGGGCATGTTTGATTCGTCAAGAAAAGAGACAAAAGAGGATTTAAAGACTTTGGAGGCAAAAATGGTAACGAAAGAAGACCTTGTGAAGTTTGCTACTAAGGAGGATCTCGATAAGTTTACAACTAAAGAAGAAATTCAAAGTTTAACAAATGAACTGGTGGAGCTTATAACGTCAGGTTTTGACCAGACGGAAAAGTCTATTGAAAGGTTAAGTGTACATGATGAAATAATAGATAATCACGAAGCAAGAATCGCTCATCTGGAATTAAATAAACAGTAGACCAATTAGCTCCGATTAACACTTTGCTTTGTCATTCATCGTAGTGCGGTTTTACTTGTTAAATCAACCTATTAATTTTGAAGTTCTGAAAGTGGGAAACCAGAGAGAATTAGCCGACCAGTGCCAAAAAGAACGAGTTGGAAATTTTTATTTTTCATACTATTTAATTTCTATGAATTAAATTATAAAAATAATTTCTTATTTTAATTAAAAGTGCCTTTGTTTTTTGCTTTTCTATTGGTATTTGAGCTTTTAATTTTGCCGATTCTTCTTTAGCCTGCTTTTGTCTCTCTAAATTCCATGGAGTAGGATCATTTGCCCCCCCACAGGCGTAATAATCTCAGGAACACCTGTTGGTCTTTTTTCTGGTGTTGGATCTATAGGCATATATTATATTTTAACCTAAAGAAATTCATTAATCGACTAGACAGTTTGTACAATTTTATTTTCTTACTTTGCCAGACTGTAGCCTCACGTGAAATTATGTTATATCGAAGAAAATATCCTGTTTTAACAGTCCGAAATACGTATTTTGTAGGTTATAAGCGGTTGACAAGAATTCTAGACTTTCTAAAATCTATTTATGGATAAACCAAAAGCTAAAATATATATTGATGGAGCAAATATCTTTTATACCCAAAAACAAATCGGTTGGAATATTGATTGGAAAAAAGTCAAAAAATATTTAGAAAAAAAATCTGAAATTGTAGAAATGCGGTATTATACGGGAGTTAAAAATAATGATGTAAAAATGTCTAAATATTTAAATTATTTTGACAAGGTAGGTATAACGACCGTAACCAAACCAATAAAAATAATTAAAACGAGTAATGGAAATATCTTTAAATCAAATTTTGATGTAGAGATGACTACCGATGTACTTCTGGATAGAATATTACTAGATAAAATTATTCTTTTTACCGGTGATTCAGATTTTAATTATTTAATTAAAAAATTAAAGGATCTAGGAAAATACGTAGTAGTTTATTCGTCTAGAAAAATGTTATCTTGGGAGCTTAAACTAAATGCAAATCAATATGTCTTTTTAGAAGATATCAAAGATGAAATAAAAAGGAATAACCAAAAAAAACCTCCGTCTTTGAGACGGAGTAGTGTAAAACATAAATAAGTATAGTAAAAATATTCTTTTTGTCAATAGATAATTTTCGGGTCAATTTTGTTTGCAGGAATTTATCTTAACGACGGCCGTCGCATAGATAAATTATTTAAAAAGTTATCAACACCTGCCAAATGTTACTTAGACTAACCTTGCTAAATATAAAAACCAGTAAATAACATGCTCCCCTGGCAAGCACTGGGTATCTGTCTTGTGTCATTCCCGCCCCCCGATCGGAATCGAGGGCAGGCTCCGGCGGGAATCCAGACTAAAATAACCTTATTTATTTTTAAAAATGTAATTATAGACTTGGATCCCCGTCTTCACGGGGATGACAAGTTTATTTGATTATCTCGTTTTATCTTTTAAATGACAAAAATTAAAATTGCTAGTTGCTATATGTAAATATATTTCTTAAAATACGCCTATGGATATACAGAAAACAAATCAATATTTTGAAAACATTAAATTAGTCGACGAAAACGGAAATGAAACATGGTCAGCTCGAGATTTAATGGGAAAGCTTGGCTATGATCGATGGGAAAATTTTCTCAATGTGATTAAAAAGGCTGAAAATGCTTGTTTAAACTCAGG
>JBBTYO010000056.1:0-7423 GCA_038061735.1 Patescibacteria group bacterium | reverse complement strand
AAAACATAGTTGGCTCGGGTTGGAAAGACAACCATGCCAGGAATTTTACCCATTTCTTTTTCAATAAAAGCCGCTTGATCATTGTTAAATTTGACTCTTTGAGCCAGACCTTTTTGATCTTCAAGAGCCGTTAACGCCGCCCACATTGTAATTGTGCCAACATTCCATGGTAAAAGAGTAGCGGCAATCTTCATTGCAACTTCTTTATCTGCTAATAAATAACCGAATCGAAGTCCCGCTAGTCCATAAGCTTTAGACATTGTTCTAGTGACAATAACGTTCTTAAATTTTTTAATTAATCTTGATAATGATTTCTTCAAACCAGCGTATTCAATATATGCTTCATCAATTATGAACGGAATCCCGAGTTCGGCAATTTTGACGAATTCTTTTTCGTCCATAAAATTACCTGTTGGATTATTTGGGTTAGCAATGACAATAACTTTTGTTTTATTGGTCACTGCTTTGACTATCCCCTCTGGGTCATAGACCATTTGCTTATCTTTATATTCCATCGGAACCGAAACAACTTTTCCTCCATATAGATCACATCGAAGTTTGTAGATACCGAAACAAGGCGTTTGCTGAATTACTTCGTCCCCTTCTCTCAAAAAAACTCGATAGATCATATCAAAAATTTCACTTGACCCGTTACCAATAACGACATTTTCCGGACTAGACAGACCATTCATCTTTGCTAATTTACCACGAACGACTAACCCCTGATCAGGATAGCGATTAGCAATTTTGCTATATTTTTTGATCGTTTTTAAAACTTTTGCCGAAGGAGGAATCGGGTTTTCATTGGACATCATTCGGTGAAGTGATGGTTTTTTCCAAGCTAGTTCAATATGGTTTGATACATACATCTTTAATGGTTTAATCCAAGGAACGTAATAATCATCCATTGTTTTTTTCATACTTATTTACTTTTAATTTTTAATTTAGACATTCGCTCGCCCACATAATTTTCCAATCCTGCTGAGGCCTGAGAAAATAGTTCGGCGGTTGCAACGGTTGCCGGAAAAGTGTTAAACTGATCGACTTCCATTCCATTTTCATCCCAAGCTTGTCTGATGTATGGAATTTTGCTCATCTTAAACAAGACTTCTTCAGGAACATCATCAAGTAAAATTTCTTCACTGAAATTCAAGTCGCTGCAACGTTTAAAGAGCGGCTCAAGGACATACGGAGGCATTGTATAAACTATATTACCGGCAATCTTTTCCACATCCCAGAAATGATATTTACCGTTGACCATCGGACCGTCGCGCATAGAACACGCCAACATTTTACTTGGCATGGCATTTTCTTCAAGTAATTTATATGCTTTTCTAAAGACGTAAATACCGAGCCAATGTTTGTCACTCCAGGATAATTTTATCCCCCGTCTTTCCGCTTGCTGATCTAAAACTGGATGCTCTGTTAGACGGCCAATCATCATTGTAATGACAGCCCGCCATTTACTCATGTCAACTTTATTTTTTAATCCCAACTCCATCCCTTCTTTAGCTGCTTTGGCGACTGCCCAGATTTGCGGTAAAGAAAAACAAGTAGTCACATTAGTTGGAATACCAAGCGATGATAAAACCCTGACCACTTCGACTCCTTGAGAGCTTGCGGGAACTTTGATCATGACGTTTGGAGCGATTGCCCGGATTTCTTTGGCCATTTTAATCATTTTATCCGTCTCAGTTATCAGGCGAGGGTCAAGTTGACCGGAGATGTATCCGTATTTTCCATCGCTAGCTTTCCAGATCGGCAACATCATTTCGGCTCCCCTGCGAATTACTTCCTTATAGGTTAATAAAAAATATTCGTACCGGCTTAACCCTTTGTTGGAACGGATCATATTGTCAACCCATTTATTCCAAAAAGGCAGATCGCTGTTAACTGCGGCAAGAGACAAAGGAGGATTAGTTGTACAACCGCGGATCATACTTTTTGCCGGATCGGAAACATTATATATGCGGTTAAGTTGTTCTTTTAAAATCGCTTTTTTATTTGCAGGTGCTTCATCAACCATCTTTTTTACCCAAGACTTAAAAATAAGAGGAGAAGAATCCCACCAAATTTCCATTTCCGGATGAACTTTGGTTAGTCTATCAAGGGCACTTTGTATCATAAATGAAGTTATTATAATAACATTGATTAGAATAATGCAACTGAATTTTTTTATGAAGAAAATTATTTTTTTACTGCAATATACCTAACCCAATAATTCCAACAAGAATTAGATATATAGCAATTAGATAGTTAAGAAATTTTGGAAACATTAATATTAATATCCCAAAAACTAGTGAAGCCAGTGGGCTAAGATTTGAAAAAGAAATACTCATATTTTTTTACTTTTTTTATCTAAAATTTTTAACAAAAATTTTGAAACTTTTAATTTAACATCTGTTATCAAATACTTTATTTCATCAACATTATGATCCCACTGTTGAATTTTAAAAGTAAAATTTTTTATTAGTTTTGTGGCAACAAAAAACAACCATAGTAGCCAAATTAAGACAAAAAAAGCGGTAATCATCGCGATTGATGATGTAATATAAAAAACATCCTGCCAGTTTATTTCCATAGGTTTCACCCTTTTCGCATTACGCGACCGATATAAATAACAGCAACAGCACCGACTACGGCAACAACAAGACTATAAAAATTAAATCCTGTCACGCCTGATTGACCAAAAAAATTCATAAGAAAACCACCAACCATAGCTCCAACTATACCCATAATAATGTCCATCATTGTTCCTTGATTGGAATCAGTCTTCATTATCACCGATGCAATCCATCCGGCCAATGCTCCAAAAATTATCCAAAGCATTATTCCCATATTTTTTATTCACCACCTTTCAATTTAATAATTAATTTCTTATTTTGCCTGCTGAACATTCACATCAATTTTGCTTGGTATATTTATCTGTGGACTACCCATCTGTCTTATTGCCGGAAATCCGTACACAAAAAATATATACGCTACAACAAACAGGGCTATAAGCCCAACAATCATTCCCATACCTCCATTTGAATCGTTTGAGGAAGGTGGATTGTTTACTACTGTTGTCATATTTTATTCACCGCCTTTCAATTTCAATTGAAATTTTTTATTTCGCTGCTTTTTTTACATCCTTTATTGCACTATCTAAAGATTTTTTTACTGACTTAGTTACTCTCTTTACTTTTTCTTTTCCTTTAGTTAATTTTTCTCCTACTTCATCTTTTTTATTCTGTGCTTGTTTTTGTATCCCTTCCATATAATTTACTGCCTTATCTTTTGCATCATTTAATACTTTGCTTATTTTTTCACGGTTTTTTTTGTTACCTATAACCATCGCTCCAGCGACTCCAACACCTGCCCCAACAACCGCTCCTGCTACTGCGGCTACAACTGGATTAATACCACCTTGATTTTTATCTGACATATATTTTCACCTTCTTTAGAAACTATAATTTTTAATCTACTTATTGATTATCAACTGTCTGTTCTACTTCCTCTGGATTGGTTGGCTTTATTAATTGAAAGAGGGCGACGATGCCATAAGCGACGATAAAATAAACTGCCATAGCAATAAGTGTCGACCATTCAAATACTAAAGCCGAACTTACTGTTGTCCCAAGTATTCCGGCAAAAGGCAGTGCAAATGGACTGCTGATCGTATAGATAAAACTGGCAAATCCAATAAATGCATTTGCTCCTAAAAGCTTAAGTACTACCCTGAACGCGAGAAGAACTTCAATAACACCTAAGACATACCAAATGATCTGATAGCTTCTAAATATTGCTTTTTTGGTCTAATATGTTTTTTGCGGAGAATCTACTACAACTTCTTGTATCATATATTTTCACCTCCCTACATTTCTTATTACTGAAGATTATTTTTAAGAATCAATGCTCGATTTAATTTTGACTTTTTTAATGACTGTTTTTTTAGGTAGATATTTTACCAAGGCTCTTTCTACTAGATCGGTTAAGGTTCTCCCCTCAACTACAGCTTGAGCTCGGGCGTGTGTCAATAAGGCAGGAATAAGGAAGAGGGTTACTCGTTGTTTGTCACTAGTTGTCATACTTCATATACTATAACTTGTTGTACTACTTGTCAAGTTGCAATTAAACATGTATACTGTTCGAAATGCTTACACTCATTTTATTTTTAGTTGTTGGTTCTGCCATGGTGTATCTGGCTCAAAATAATTTGACACCAGTAACATTACGTCTTGCAACATATACTTTTTCTAATATTCCCCTTTTTTACATTATCATTGGTTCTCTTTTAGCGGGACTGGGTTTGGCATATCTTGTTGATCTTGTCCATTCTATTTTTACCGGCTTTACCATCCGTGGGAAAGATAATAAAATCAAACAGGGAAAAAGTGAAAACGTTGATTTGACCAAACAAATTCATCAACTGGAATCAGAAAACGAAAGACTCAAAAATAATTCCACTGTTATTGAGCCCCAAGACAAAAATGCGCTATGAAATCATTTCTGGCTAAGGTTTGGAAATTGTTAAACATGCCAAAAGGTGTCCAGTTATTCTTCATGCGCTTTTTTCAAAATCAGTTTTTGGTTGGCGTAACAGGAATTATTTTTAATGAAAAACAAGAGGTATTACTTTTTAAACATACTTATAGACAACACTCTTGGAGTTTACCCGGAGGTTATATGAAGTCCGGTGAACACCCAGCCGAGACGATTGAACGAGAAATAAAAGAAGAGTCAGGTTTTGTTGTCAGCGTCGACGAATCGCTCAAGACCCGGACTGATCGAACTAGCTCTCGACTGGACATGTGTTATATTGGTGTCTTTATTGGTGGCGAATTTACAAAAAGCGAAGAAGTATCTGAATATGGTTTTTTTTCACAGGATAAAATGCCACTCCTCAGAAGCAATCAGGTTTTCTTAATTGAAGAGGCCCTCCAACAAAAAGGATTTAAGGTCAAATCATAAATATGTTTTTGTTAAAAGATATTTATTGGGAAATTAAAAAAACCAAAGAAAAAGGATATGGAGTTTTTGCCAAAAAAGAAATAAAAGCCGGTACCGTGATCAGTGAATACCTTGGGAAAGTAATAAATATTGCCGAATACGATTTAGAAAAAGATAAGAAAGGATTGTATTTGATGTATCTTAATGATCAAGCCTGCATCTATCCGGATTTATCAAAACCAGGACCTCATCTTATGAATCATTCTTGTGTCCCCAACTGTTGGATTTATATTTATCATGAGCACACTCTATTTTTTGCCCTAAGAAAAATTAAGCCCGGAGAAGAATTGACAATTTCCTATTTGCTTAGTCCAAAAGATGAGACCTGTAAACCCTGTATACATGATTGTAAGTGTGGTAGTAAATTTTGTACCGGAACCATTCATCTTTCAAAAGACAAATACAAAAGATGGCAAAAGTTTCAAGATGAAGAGAAGAAAAAAACTAAAACTAATAAATTTGTCTTTGGAAAAAGTTTACAAAAACTCACTTCTTATCCAAGAATTATTCAAAACAATTTGATCTATACCTCTATGCAGTAATTTTCTTTACCCATTTGATTTTAATTTTTTGCTTCATATATGAAGAAATTATAGTTTTATTTTTCAAGCTGTGTAAGTTTGGAGTGGGCTTTTGTTATTGAAATGTGTGTCAATTTAAATCCTGGGACTGCTCCATGCCAGTGCTTTTCTCCTGCAGGAACTCATATAATATCACCTTCTTTAATTTTAAATTCTTTTTTTTCTGTTGCTATAATCCCCTTGCCTTTTGTAACAATTAAAACCTGGTCATTTGAATGTTTATGGAGCTTATTATGCACCCCCTTAGCAAAATGAATATAATCTACGCTTAGATTCGAACTTTCTAGGTTATTAAGAGGTGATTGTCTTATGATTTTACCAGTAAAAAGCGGCAGGTCAGTAAATTCTTCTTTTAAAACATCTTTTATATTTATAATGTTCATAAATATATTATTGTTGAAAGTAGTTGTTAATAGAAAAATTAAATTGATTAATAAAAATTTGTTTGAAATGATAAATATTGTTCGTTTCATAAAAAAGTATCATTGCCTTAATATATTCAATTATGTCTACGTCACGATATGATAATGGATATAAATCGTACGCAATTAAAATGGCATTAGCTAAAGTTCGACTTGTCCTTTTGTTTCCATCTACAAACGGTTGTAAATAAGCAATCATTAAAGCTATAAGCAATGCTTTTGTTAATGGAAAATCGATTCTATTTGTCATGTTGACAATTTTTTGTAGCGCGATTTCAATTTCTTTTGGATTACTCAAAGGCATATATTCTGTTCCTGTAATTGCAACTTTGTTTTTCCTAATTCCTGAAGAGACTTCTAAATCTTTAGTTAAAATGCCATGAAGGTTAAGAATTTTGTTAATGGTTAACTCTCTGTATTTACTTGTATTTTGTAAAATGTTATCAATGGCACTTTTGTGGTTAAGAATCATTTGAGCCTCGTATTTTGTATGACCAACCGCTTCCTTCATTTGTTTGATCAGAATTTCAGTTTCAAGTAATGAATAAGTATTACCTTCTATCTTTGAAGATTTCCAAGCAAACTCAACTGTAAATCTTTCTATTTCTCTTTTTAAAATACTTGGGTCAAGAAGTTTTTCCTGTACACTAAGTTTTTTTGATATTGAAGTAAGTTGTTTTTTTTCTTCGTTTAAAAAAGCGTTTCTAAACTTATTAATTATTTCTAAATTAAAACCCTTCGATCCTTTTATTCTTATTTGTGAATTGTCTTTAAAATACTCTTTAATATCTATATATTTTAAAAAGGGCTCTTGCGAAGAGGTATAAACAGTATTTTTTCCATTTCCTTGGGTATTAATAAATTTTCTCTTCTTCAGGAAGGCGAGCTCTCTCATTAAAGTAGCTTTGGATATAGGGAAATCGTTCTTAATCTTTTCTGCAATTTCTATACCTGTAACAAGGGCTTGAGAAAGAATATCTAAAATTTTTGCCTGACGCGGAGTTAATATCGTATCATTCATATGGGTTAATCGTCTCAAAATGAGACATATTTGTCAATATCATGAGACGAATGGATTTATATTAAAACACAACTGGTTTACACTGAGTTTATCGAAGTGCTCCCCGTAGTTGAAGCAATCAAAACTTTAGTTCAATTAAGTAGCTAAAAGAATACCTTCTTTTTTCGTTGGTGGCTCCCAATATTTTAAATATTTATCAAACATTTCTTCATTTATTTCAAATGAATCTGCAGTAGGACTTTTACTTCGGTTAATAACCCTTTCTTTCATTTTCTCAATAGGACACTCAACGTAATAAAGAATTGGTTTTGCTCCCACATTTATTATTTTCTTTTTTATATCATCTCTTTGGGATTTAACCCAAAAACCTTCATCTATTATCACATCTTTTCCAGCTTTCAGGATTT
>JBBTYO010000055.1:0-5638 GCA_038061735.1 Patescibacteria group bacterium | reverse complement strand
ATTTCTTTTTGGTTGTAATCAAAAAAGTTTTTGAATAAGTTAAACATTATTTTATAAAGTATTCCTGCGGAATTATCAAAATCTTTACAGCTGAATAGTTATTATTTTTTTCTTTTCCGGTTTTTTTAACAACAAAATGAACCGTATCACCCTCTTTTAACTTACTAAATCCGATTGTCTCCCTTAATAAAGTTTTAATATTAACCATATACTGTTTAGTGCCTGTTTCTACGTCTAAACTATATGTATTTTTGTCGCTGGTTAACACTTTTATATTATAGCTTTCTTTATTTATTTCGGTGATTTTTCCAGAATCCACTAAAAAATTTTCATCAATTAAAACCACATTCGCAGTAATGGTATTATCTGTCACAACTCCACTGACAATTGCATAATCATCTTTTGCTATATCATCAGTTTTAATTTCCTTTTTTGTTGTCCCTAATACCTTAAAAACCTTTGTTAAAGTGTCATCAAATTTTACTTGGTTTACTTCTCCATTATTGGTTAATTTCATCGTATTTCCATCAATACTTTGAACGAATCCGGAAACAGCTTTATTATTTTGTTTTCTGATTTCCGAAACCTTATTGGCTATTTTGTCTTTTAATTGCTGAATGTCTTTATCAACAACTGTTGGTGATGAGGAGGCATCGACAGACGGAGTCTGTGCCACAACACCACCAACTAATAGTGTAGCTAAATAACCAAGTATTATTATATTTTGTAGTAACTTTTTCATATATATATTTTTTCCTCGCCCCTCGAAGTCCCGATTTATTCGGGACGAAGTGGGGTCATAATTCGCTGTCAATATAATAAACTTTTATAAATTTTTCTTGTGGTCTAAACTGCTTTTCTTTTGGATAAACAACTATTTTAATAGAATTTTCACCTAGCGCTAAAGGAAATTCTAAATCAAACTTTCCCTGAGTATTTTTTACAACCAGATCTTTAATTGGAGATTGAATGATAATTAGGGAATCTTCGACTGCAGTACCTTTGAAACGAATAATATCTTTCTCAAAGATTGCATTGTCAGCCGGTTCAGACAATTCTAAAGTTTGTATTTCAGTTCCGGTCAAATTAGGCGATAAAATCTTTTCTTTAGAGGGGGCAATCACTTTATTTGTTGAAAGTTCTATATCCTTACTTTTTAAGGAAATAAAAACGGCTACAATCCCACCAAAAAGCAAACCCAAAAAAATTGCGATGATTGTTTCTTTTTTCATAAAATAATTTCCTTCAAAACTTCTGGAATCATTTCAATTATATTACCTACATTATACCAGTATCCTTTCGAGTGAAAAAGCTTTTCTCCAGTTTTTTTTAGTAACAACGAGGCGGTGACAGCTGAAGTCAAAGCTGAATTATTTGAAGATAGCGCAGTTGTTAAACCTGCTAGAATATCTCCCGTACCTCCTTTTGTCAACCCAGCATTGCCCCCTTCAACTAAATATACTTCATTTCCGTCAGAAATAATATCAGTGATTGCTTTTAATAAAATAGTTACTTTATATTTTCTTGACGTAGTTTGAACTAATTCAAATTTTTCTTCAATATTACTTCGATGTATCGATACATCGAATAGTTTTTCAAACTCTTTTTGATGAGGAGTAATAATTGCCGGTGTTTTTAATTTTAATAGCCAATCCGGTTCCATCACCTGTAAAGCCCCGGCATCAAAAATAAACCGCTTGTCTGGAAAATTTTTGATTAGTGACTTAGTTAAATTAAAAGTATATTTTGCCTCGGCTCCTTCGCGCATCATTCCTGATCCAACTAAAATTGCGTCGTCTTCTTTTACATAATTCATTAGTTTTTCTTGAGGAACAATTATACCGTTATGAAATTTTTTCTTTAATGATAAAAATATTTTTTGATTTTCCTCGGTTGACAAATAGTGAACCATATCACAAAAATGAGAAGCCACTTCGGCCGCCCAAAGAGACGCGGAATGGAATAGGGATGAGCCACCAATAATTAACACCCGACCATTTTGACCTTTATGAGAATTAGGTTGGGGTAAAGATAATTTTGTTAAAAACGTTTTGACCAATTTAGTATCTGATGTTTTTATGAGCATAATGTATAATTTTACATTATGCCCCTGACCCATGTCCAACTAAGAAAAAAATTTGCTGATTTCTGGAAAAAAAATGGTCATAAAGAAATTCCTCCTATTCCGCTTGTTCCTCAAAACGACCCAACTACTCTTTTCACCGGAAGCGGAATGCAACAATTAGTTCCGTATTTACTTGGCGAACCACATCCCTTGGGTAAACGTATTTTTGATATTCAGCCGTGTTTTAGATCTCAGGATATTGAAGAGGTTGGAGATAATCGTCATACCACTTTTTTTGAAATGATGGGAAACTGGTCGCTGGGAGACTATTTTAAAAAAGAACAACTGACATGGTTCTGGAATTTCTTAACAAAAGAAGTTGGTCTACCTGAAGAAAAACTTTATGTGACGGTATTTGCCGGAGATGAAAAAAATAAACTTCCTCCTGACAATGAATCTATTGAAATTTGGAAAGAGCTTGGTATCCCTGAAAATAAGATTATGAAATACGGTCCAGAAAAAAATTGGTGGTCACGAGCCGGTGTTCCAGGTAATATGCCAGCCGGTGAACCTGGTGGCCCTGACTCGGAAGTATTCTATGAATTCACTCAAATTCCACATGATAAAAAATTTGGTGAAAAATGTCATCCAAACTGTGATTGCGGCAGATT
The DNA here is from genome assembly GCA_038061735.1 of Patescibacteria group bacterium. Taxonomy (GTDB): domain Bacteria; phylum Patescibacteriota; class Microgenomatia; order UBA1406; family GWC2-37-13; genus GWC2-37-13. The sequence continues at coordinate 2,902 of JBBTYO010000055.1, read as the reverse complement.
TATGGAAATAGGCAATTCTGTTTTTATGCAATATAAAAAAAATGATGATGGAACTTTCTCTGATCTACCAGCAATGAATGTTGATTTTGGCGGGGGACTGGAAAGAATTCTTGCCGCATCAAACAACGATCCGGATGTTTTCAAAACGGATATTTTTTCAAAAATAATTTCAGAAGTAGAAAAACTTTCGGGAAAAATTTATGAAGGTAGTAATAAGTCCAAAATGAGAATTATTGCTGATCATTTAAAAGGAGCAACGTTTTTAATTGCTGGGGGTATTATGCCTGGTAACAAAGAGCATGGTTATGTTTTACGTCGATTACTTAGACGAAGTGCAATCAAAATGTACGAGCTGACAGATGGAAAGACAACTGATTTTGCAGAAATTTCAGACATCGGTGTTCTTAGAACTTACGACGGAGCTCAGGGGATTGAAAGAAAAAAACTTCAAAAACAAGTCGTCACAGTTATTGCTGAGGAAATTAAAAAATTTAATTTAAGTATCACGAAAGGCCTGAGAGAAATTAAAAAAATTGAAAAAGTTGACGGAAAAATTGCCTTTGATCTTTATCAGAACTTTGGCTTTCCTTACGAGTTAACTGAAGAATTATTTAGAGAAAAAGGTCAAACAATAGACAAAAAACAATTTGCTGAAGAATTTATTAAACATAAAAAATTATCAAGATCCTCGTCTGTTGGAATGTTTAAAGGCGGGCTGGCGGATAATTCAGAGCAAACTATTAAATATCATACCGCCACTCACCTGCTTCATCAAGCACTTTTTGACACTTTGGGTGATTCAATAAGACAGGAAGGATCCAACATAACAGGGGAGAGGTTGAGGTTTGATTTTTATTCGATTAATAAACCAACTCCAGAACAGATTAAAGAAATTGAAAAAAATATTAATGACAAAATAAAAGAATCATTACCGGTCAATTTTAAAATTGTTCCAAAAGAAGAAGCGTTAAAACTTGGAGCTAAATCTTTTTTCCGGGAAAAATATCCAGATATGGTCAAGGTTTATTTTGTAGGAAATTACTCTAAAGAGTTTTGCGGCGGACCTCATGTCAAAAATACTTCGGAAATCGGCAAAATAAAAATTTATAAATTTGAAAAAATCGGAAGTAATTTGTATCGCATCTATGCTAAATAGAATTTTTATATAGTGTCATTCCCGCGCAGGCGGGAATCCAGTCTAAAATAACCTTATGAAAAAAGATTTAATAGCTTTCCCTGATTTTAATAAACTTGATCTTCGCGTTGGCGAAGTCAAAGAGGCTTCTCTTCTCGAAGGCTCAAAAAAATTAATTATTTTAAAAGTTGATTTGGGAGAAGATTATGGCACTGTCGAAATTTTGTCAGGTCTTGTTCCAATTTATCAACCGACCGATTTAGTTGGTAACAAATATATTGTTCTCGCAAATCTTGAACCAAAAAAAATGATGGGACGCGATTCAAATGGAATGATATTGGTCGCCGATGATCCGGAAAAATTTGCCCTTCTCCCCCTTGACAAAAATTTAAAAAACGGTACAGTTATAAGATAATTAATTTTCAATTATCAATTTACAATTTTCAATATACCTATGCCAAAAGCTAAAAGACAGAGTGAACCGGCTCGATTACCAGTTAATTATTCTCAACCCAACAATAACATCCTTTATGTGATGATGGGAGTGATTACTCTCTTTCTTATTTTCATGACGATTAAAATGTTTTCGCTTGAAAAAAAGATTAATTCTGGGGCTACCGGAAGTGCACCTGTTGCTCAGCAAGAATCAGTAATTTCCGTACCTAAATTAAAAATTTACGCTAAAGAACTTGGTTTAAATACAAGAAAATTTAATAAATGTCTTGATTCTGGTGAGAAAAAGACATTGGTTGATAAAGATACTAAATACGGATCTTCCCTCGGGGTTCAAGGTACACCCGGATTTTTCATAAACGGTAGATTTTTAGGAGGAGCGTTTCCTTTCAGTGCCTTTAAAGAAATAATTGACAAAGAAATCAGTGGTACGAGTTCAAATTCCTGTGCTGATTACACTGAATCTAATTTGAAAAGCCAGTGTGACGAAACTGGTACCGATCAAAGTAAAGCATTTAAGCTTGTGGCTAAAGATGTTGATGTAAGTGGTATGACCGCCAAAGGTCCAAAAAACACCAAGGTCACGATTGTTGAATTCTCTGATTTTGAATGTCCTTTTTGTGTCCGCGCTTATCCGACCGTCAAACAGGTTTTAAAAGAATATAAAGATGACGTAAAATTATATTACAAGCAGTTTCCTCTAGTTCAAATTCACCCAAATGCCCTAAAGGCAGCCGAAGCTTCGCTTTGTGCGGCTGACCAGGGGAAGTTCTGGGAATTCCATGATAAGATATTTGAGACTGAAGCCCAAGGCCAAGCTCAGTAAAAAATAAACAATAGCAGAATTTAATTATACTCCTAGGATTGTTATTGGTAACGATAGAAAAGTATTAAAGATAGTTGATTATCCAATATTAAGAGTAAGAATAAAATATAAACACACTTTAACATCAACCCCTGTTGAATGTTTGGTTGATAGTGGCTCCGTTATAAATTTATTTCCTGCTAGTTGGGGAGTGTTGTTAAAGATTCCAATAAAATCTGGACAACTTCAAAAGATTTATGGAATTGGAGGTGTTTCAATTGAAAGTTATAGACATGATGCACATTTTTATATCATAGATTCAAAAATAAATTTTCGTACTTACGCTTATTTTAGTGAAAAACAAAATATGCCTTTATTAGGCAGATATGGTTTTTTTGATATGTTCAAAAATGTATCTTTTAACCAAGATAGAGGTTCATTTACATTAATAAAATGGCACTGGTCGGCTAATTCTGACCTGTAAATCTTCTTTAGCCCTTCATTAAGCT
>JBBTYO010000054.1:0-1615 GCA_038061735.1 Patescibacteria group bacterium | reverse complement strand
AAAATGCTATAATAATCAACAATTATGAAAGTCCTCTATCTCTATATGTTCCCACTTTGGGGCAATGGGTCAGGTAATTGGCTTCGTCGTTTAATTTTAAGTTTAAAAGGAAAATATTCCAATGACTATCAGGCGGCTATCGTTGCACCCGATTCAAGAGTTTTAAAACAAGCCAGGATTTTTCGGCTGAAACCGCCGATCACTGGAGTTTTCGTCGGTAACCCGGAACTACCGATTGCAAAAAAATATTCTAAATTTACCCCGGAAGAAATGATCCTTACTTATAATTATTATTTATTACGAAGTGCCAAAGCTATTGAAAGATTTCGACCAAACGTTATTCACTGTTTTCACACCGCTTTCCTTCCGCCAATTGCCAGACAGCTGGCTAATTTATACCGAATCCCCTATCTCATCACGACCCACGGCAGTGATCTTTACTATTTCAAAGAAGATAATCGTTGGAAAACTCAGGTCCGAGATGCGTCGCTTCGATCAAAATATATTACTGCTAACAGCAACTTTACCCGAAAATGGTACCTTGATATGTTTGGTCACGATCTTTCTAAAAAAACTAAGACTATTCCTGCAGGTATCAGTAATAATATAGATTTTGACCGCGATGTTTCCTGGATTGATAAAAAATATAAATTTCAATTTGACAAAATGGTTCTTTTTACTGGAAGGTTGACTGAGCACAAAGGAGTCGAATATTTAATCAAGGCGGCGAGACAAATAAAAGCCGAAGTCATCATCGCCGGCGATGGCCCGGAAAGAAAATATCTGGAAAGTTTAATTTTAAAATATCGTCTTACCAATGTTCATATGGTCGGATACTTCTCGTCAAGACTTGACACAATTAATGATTTTTATTTACGAGCTGATGTCTACGTTGCGCCAAGTGTTTGGAACGAACCGTTAGGACTTGTGATTCTTGAGGCGATGGTCAATAAAACTCCGGTTGTTGTTAGCCGCAAGGGAGGAGTTACGACTCTTGTTAAAGACGGCTATAACGGATTCCTTGTTAGACCGCGATCACCAAAATTGATCGTGGAAAAAGTCAACTTGCTTTTGCAAGACGAAAAATTGGCCGAAAGAATGGGAGAACGGGCTTATAAAACTGTCACGGAAAAATTCAGTTGGGATAAAATCGCCACAAAATTTTATAATCTTTACGATAAATGTCTACAGAAACCTCCCCTAAACGGTAAAAAATGATATAGAATAAAATTTATGAAGATTCTTATTGTTTCCTTACTCAAAAGAAGGGTTACTCCCGATATTCCTGCGGCCCGCCCTCGAATAATATATGAAATCGCTAGTGGCTTAGTAAAAAAAGGTCATCAGGTTAGTTTGTTAGGAACTGCTGACAGTAATATCCCTGGAGTTAATATAATTCCTGTCATTGAGAAAGGTTTTGTTGATATGCCCGCTTTTGAAAATCCTTTTTATGCCGAAACCGCCTATCTGGTAAAATTGGCTAAAAAAATTGAAGAAATTGGTAATCAATTTGACATCATTCATAATCACACTTATCCGGAATTTATTAATTTGTTAATTGCCAAAAATATTAAAACTCCGATTATTTCTACCGTTCACGCTCAAGCTTTTCCAG
>JBBTYO010000053.1:0-4111 GCA_038061735.1 Patescibacteria group bacterium | reverse complement strand
CCGTCAAGAACTTTTAAAAACCCATCTTCTATCATCTTAACAAATCCTTCTTTTTTTGCTGTTTTTTCAATTACTTCGGCAGGATCCTGATGTATTATGTGCTGATTAATCGCTGTTGTAACCTTAAGAATTTCAAAAATAGCAATCCTGCCTAAATACCCGGTTTTACCACATTCCTGACAACCTTTCCCCTTACTTAATAATACAGGAGTTGACTCAAATTTTTTAGGAAAAAGTGGACCTAAAACTGACTTAATATTCGCAGCCACTTCTGGTGGGGCTTGGTAGGAAACCTTACAACTAGAACATATTTTTCTTGAAATTCTTTGGCCTAAAATTGCAGTTAGAACGGAGGCGATCAAGAACGATTCCGCGCCCAAATCAATCAAGCGGGGAATGGCAGTTACCGCATCATTAGTATGCAAGGTAGAAAAAACTAAATGACCGGTTAAGGCGGCTTGAATTGCCAATTGAGTAGTTTCTTTATCACGGACTTCTCCGACCAGTATTATGTTTGGATCCTGACGTAAAAAAGCTCTAAGGCCTGTGGCAAAAGTTAAACCCGCCTGAACATTAATCTGTACCTGATTTATACCTGTTATCTGATATTCGACCGGATCTTCCAGAGTAACTATATTTACAGTCGGTTTATTTAATCTTGATAAAATTGAATATAGTGTGGTAGTTTTTCCGCTTCCTGTTGGACCTGTGATCAAAATTATTCCATAGGGCTTGGCAATTGCTTCTTCAAGTTCTTTTAACTGTGGGCCGCCAAAGCCTAACTCCGAAAGGGTAGGAATACCGCCGGTTTTTTTTAGAAGTCGCATAACAACTTTTTCCCCAAAAACAGTAGGTAAAGTTGAGACACGGAGATCAACCTCTTCTTTTGTAGATCTATAGGTAAAGCGTCCATCTTGAGGAATTCTTTTTTCATCTATCTTCATTTCAGACAAAATTTTTATGCGGGAAACTAGGGCATCATGGATCGTCCTTGGTAAAGATAATTTTTCCTGAAGTATTCCGTCTATTCTATAACGAACTTTTGTCCTGGTTTCCTCCGGTTCAATATGAATATCGGAGGCTCTTCCTTTTACTGAAAATTCCAATATTGTTGAAACTATTTTTGCAATCGGCGCTTGTTGTAATTGGACATTGCTATTATTACTTTCTTTATGAAGGTCGGGTGAATATTCTTTTAAAGCATCGCGAACCTCAGGTGACAGTCCCTGGCTAAAAGAAAGATCTATCATCTTAAGAATTTGCTCCCGATCTGCGAAAGACAAAATTATTTTTTTTCCGGTTTTTTTTTCTAGAAAATCTATGATCGAACGGTCAAAAGGATCTTCGGTTGCAATAGAAATTACCGAATTTACCGAATCAAATGAATATGGGATTATCTTATAACGTCGGGAAATCGATTCAGAAACCAAACCTACAGCTTGAGAGTCGATGGGTGTTTTATCCAAATCGACATAGGAAATTTTTTCAATTTCAGCCAAAGCTTTGACAATTTCTATTCTTTGAACTTCAGTATATTTATATAAATAGTCGAGAATAGAAATATCTTTTTGCAAACTGGCCACTTCATATTGATTAGCTTGGGCTTCCGTAATCTGCATGTTTTTTACCAACTGACTTAGCAATACTTTTGGAGAAACGTTCATAATTTAAATATACATTATTGTTATAATAGAATTCAAGGTAGTTTGATTGTCATCCCCTTGAAGAAGGGGATCCAGTCTATAATTACATTTTTAAAAACAAATAAAGGTGATTTTAGTCTGGATTCCCGCCTCCGCGGGAATGACATCAAGACCACTTTTTAATTCTAATTTTATAATGATTCCTATACTTCTCGTATCTAAAGATTCAAAATTAATTAAAAATTATGTTGACAAACTCAAAGTCGGTAATCTTTTTTTTGAAATATTTCCATCAACAAAAGAATATTCTATCGAGGATATTAAAAATTTAAAAAAAGATGCGAAGATATTTAATCCAAAAACTCGAATTTATTTCCTAGAAAATTTTCACGACTCATCAATCCCGGCACAAAATTCATTTCTAAAACTTCTTGAAGAACCACCTTCCAACGTTCAATTTGTATTGACAACGGATAATAAAAATAGTTTGCTGCCAACAATTATTTCCAGGGTTAAAATTGTTAAATTGCAGGAAAACGAAAAACCAGGAAATATTAATAAATTTGTTTTTGATGAAACGAAAATACCATTATCCCAATTTAAAATCACAGATAAAGAATCGGCAAAAAATATTCTTTTACAACTAATTAATTTTTTTCGAGATAAACTAGACTCTGACAAAAAATCCCCAATAATTCTTAAAGAAATTTTGCGCCTTAATAGTTTGCTCGAGAATAATAATCTCAATCCACAATTAACGGTAGATCAGGGGTTGATATTTATATACAAACTATATAAGATAAAATAAAGGATGTGATATTTGATTGTCATCCCCTTGAAGAAGGGGATCCAGTCTATAATTACATTATAAAAAACAAATAAGGTGATTTTAGTCTGGATTTCCGCTTTCGCGGGAATGACATCAGAGCCACTAACAAATTATGCGAAAGTCATTCACGTTAATAGAATTACTCGTCGTCATCGCCATCATTGGCAGCCTTTCGGCGTTGTTTTTACCGAACTTTATGGCCGCTCGTGAAAGGGCTCGTGATTCACAAAGAAAATCCGATTTAAAACAGATTCAAAAGGCATTTGAAATTTATAAGCAAGATCAATCTGATTCGTCGTTCCCAGCAAGTTTACCAACAGCTAATCAATGTTGGAGTAGTGGAGGATCGGGAGTAACTTGCCCAGCTGGTAATATCTACATGAATAAATTTCCTACTGATCCTACTGCGGGAAAAGTATATTATTATACGCCATCTGAACAAGACTATACCTTGTGTGCCTGTTTAGAAAATAAAGCCGATCCAGATGGTTCAACTACATGTACAGCTTGTGGCAGTTGTACTGCGAGTGGAAAATGTTATATAGTTAATCAACCATAGTTAAAAGTTGTTTTTGTTTGTCATCCCCTCGCAGGAGGGGATCCGTGACGCTTGGATTCCCGCCTCCGCGGGAATGACAATTTTAAAAAATATTATGAAATTGAAAAAATCTTTTACCCTGCTTGAAATGCTCGTGGTCATCGGTATCATAGCTATATTAGTCAGTTTGGGTTTTGCTTCGTATTCAACTGTCCAAAAAAAGGCCAGGGACGCCAAAAGAAAAGGTGATTTAAGTGCTATGCAAAAAGTGTTGGAGCAGTGTTATTCTCTTAACAGTTTTGCATATCCAGCAATTACTGGCGGAGGAGGAACCTCAATTACAGTAGATTGTCCAATCGCGACTGGACAGGACTTGACTATTACCGATCCACTCACATATGTCTACACAGTGACAACAACAGTAGCCTGTCCAAGTTATCAAGTGTCAGTGAACCTAGAAACATCAACAACACCTTTTACTATCTGTAACCAACAATAATATGAAAAAATCCGCGGGGTTTACCTTAATCGAAATTCTGGTAGTTGTCACGATCATTGGCCTTTTAACGCTCACTGCCGTTGTCACCTACGGGGCTTTTTTAAAACAATCCCGGGATGCCAAAAGAAAAACTGATCTTGGTCAGGTTGCTGCAGCTTTGGAAATGTATCGTTCCAACAGTGATACATATCCTGTTGGATCAGTTTGGGCGACTACTTTAAATGTTTTAACAACACCGGTTGTTTATATTCAAAGCCTGCCAACCGACCCTAAAAGTTCCAGTTATAGTTATTATTACACCGGTTCTATTTCCGATTATACTGTTGGAGCTTATCTTGAAAGTGGGGGTACTACTTGCTTTGCTGGTCAATGTGGAGGTAACTGTAATTATTGTCTTGGGCCTTACGGACAAAAATAAACATGAAAAAATCATCAGGGTTTACCTTAATTGAAATTCTTGTTGTCACTACTATTACTCTTATTTTTCTTGGAGTTGGTCTAGTCCAATATAATGCCAATACAGAGAGATTCAAATTAAAAAATGAAGGAAAAAAATTAGTTGACGTTCTTGAACTAGCCAAAAAAAAGGCCCTCTCCGCCGA
>JBBTYO010000052.1:0-6929 GCA_038061735.1 Patescibacteria group bacterium | reverse complement strand
CATCATATAAAAATTATAAGTTAATTACAAATTCCAATTTTTTAATATGTCAAAAGCACAAGGTAATATTAAACCTCTTTTTGATTACGTATTGATTCGTCCTGTTGAAGGTGAATCAAAAACTGCATCGGGTATCGTCCTTCCGGATTCTGTTGAAAAGAAATCTCAGGTCGGTGAGGTAATGGCAATTGGACCAGGAAGCGATTGTTGTGGTGGCGACTGTTGTGGGAGTGATGAAAAGATTCGTCGCGGGATGGTTGTAAAGGTCGGTCAGAAAGTTCTTTATAAAAAATGGGGTGGCAATGAAGTAAAAGTTGGTAATGTAGAATGGTTATTGCTTGAACAGAAAGATGTCATGGCAATTGTTGAGTAAGTTTATAAAGTCTATAAAGTTATAAAGTTCATAAAGTTAAAAATTTAAAAAAATAATATGGCAAAACAAATCATTTACGGAGCAGAGGCTCGCAAAAAACTTCTTGACGGTGTTGATAAATTATGTAAAGCAGTCGCAACAACCTTAGGTCCAAAAGGCCGAAATGTTGGATTAGAACGCAAATGGGGCGGGCCAAGTGTTATTCATGATGGAGTCTCAGTTGCCAAAGAAATTGAATTGGAAGACGCATTTGAAAATATGGGAGCTCAACTAGTTAAGGAAGCTGCTTCAAAAACAGCGGACATTGCCGGAGACGGAACAACAACCGCTACAATTTTGGCCAGCACGATCGTCTCTCAAGGAATAAAAATGATTACCGCCGGATCAAATCCAATGGTCATGAGAGCAGGATTAATGAAAGGATCAACTTACGTCGTTGCCGAACTTAAAAAAATGGCTAAGACCATTACCTTAAAAGATGCGGCTAACGTGGCTACAATCTCTGCTGGAGATGCCTATTTAGGTAATTTAATTGCTGATGCCTTAAAAAGAGTTGGAGGAAAAGACGGAGTTGTCACTGTTGAAGAAGGAAAAAGTTTAGAGACGACCGTCGACCATAAGGAAGGAATGCAGTTTGATCGGGGTTTTGCCTCTCCTTATTTTGCAACCGATTCAGACAAAATGGTTGCCGAAATAGAGGACGCTTACATTTTAATTACTGATAAAAAGATCACTGCCGTCTCTGATCTATTACCATTCTTGGAAAAATTTGTAAAAGTTTCCAAGAATTTAGTAATCATCGCCGAAGAGATTGAGGGCGAAGCCTTGGCAACACTCGTTGTCAATAAACTTCGTGGGACATTTAACGCTTTGGTCGTTAAAGCTCCAGGATTTGGTGATAGACGAAAAGAGATGTTGGAAGACATTGCCATTTTAACCGGTGGCACCGTCATCTCAGAAGATTTGGGTAAAAAATTAGAGAATATTGAAGTTGCCGACTGCGGTCGAGCAGACAAAGTAAAATCAGATAAAGAGAATACCTCGATCATTGGCGGTAAAGGTGATAAAAAATTAATCAGTGCCAGAGTTGAAAAGATAAGAAGGGAAATGGTTGAGTCAACCTCTGATTTTGACCGGGAAAAATTTCAAGAAAGATTGGCTAAACTTTCCGGCGGAGTGGCCATCATTAATGTTGGAGCTGCCACGGAAGTTGAGTTAAAAGATAAGAAGGAAAGAGTCATAGACGCAGTTGCGGCCACTAAAGCCGCTCTTGAAGAGGGAATTGTTCCGGGAGGCGCCGTTGCTCTTCTAGATATTAGTCAGAAAATGAATTCAAAAGATTTGGAAAAATCAGGAGCCAGTCGTGATGAAGTGATTGGTTTTGAACTTGTTAAAAGTGCCATTGAATCTCCATTTACAAAATTAATGGAAAATGGCGGATTAAATTCAGGCGAATTAATTGCCAAAGCACGCGCAGCAAGTGCCAAGGGACAAGGTTTTGATATTTTAAAAACCGAATCAACAGCGGAGGCTGTTACGATCGATATGATTAAGGCCGGAATCATTGACCCATTAAAAGTGGTTAGAACTGCTGTAGAAAACGCAGTTTCTGTCGCCACGATGGTGTTGACGACCGAAGCATTGGTAGCTGACCTACCGGAAAAGAATCCTCCAGCTGCACCTATGGGTGGTGGTGGAATGCCGGGAATGGGCGGAATGGGATACTAAATTTGATATGATAAAGTGGATAAGGAGGTGATGATTATGGCTGATAAGAAAGTGGGTAAAATCTCCCACTATTACAATCATTTAGGGGTAGCAATTATTGAAGTTAAAGCACCTTTTTCGGTTGGCGACACTTTAAAATTTATTAAACATGGAAGTGGAGAAGAAATATTTAAACAAGCCGTTTCCTCAATACAAGAAGAACACAAGCAATTAAAAAAGGTGGTAAAAGGTCAAAGCGTTGGCATCAAAGTAGATAAAATAGTTCACGAAGGAGTAGAAGTTTATAAAATTTAGTCTTTAAAATTTTTTTTATACCAGCCGAGGATTTGGTATTGGGTTTTTTTAACATTGTAAATCACATGTTTGATTTGGTTATATTCTTTTCCAAAGCCAAAATTTTCTATCGGTCTAAAAAAATCCATCTGTCCGGCATTATGGACAATAATAATTTTTTCCCCACTAGGTTTATAAAACATGCCTTTTTTTACAACAAAACCTTTCTCTTCGGTGCTCATCATAAAATTATATTTGCTGTCTAAAAAAATAAACCCTTTCTGGTAAAGATAATAGTTCAGTATTATTTGATCAGGTCCAAAAGCATTTTTATCTTTTATTAATTTTTCCATGTCATCGCACAAAGATAAAAATTTATTATAAGGAGCAAAAATAACTCCGGCATTAATGACAGGTTTATTTTTGACCACTTTCCAAATTTTTTCTTTGATTTTTTTTTCAAAATTATTAAAAATAAACCACTCAAAAAAAAGAACTTCCATGCCTAGCGGAACAACCCGAAAGTATTTTTATCTTTATTAAAAACGTGGGTAATATCTTCCTGAAAAATAGTATCCCCGCCGTCAATAAAAAGTATCTGATCATAAGATTTATTTTTTAGATATTTAGCAGAATCAAAAAATCTTTTATTAACGATGTGATATTTTTTTATTCCTTTAAATAAAATTACTTTCTTTTTGAGTAACTGTGTTTTTTGAAAATTATTTAGGCCATAGTCAATAACCACAACATCAATATTTTCAAGATTAACATTTTCCTTCAATGACTTAAGCCAATGATTGATTAAAAAATCTCCATACTTTTCATTTGAACAAGTAACAATGACGTTTTTTAACATACGCTATCTATATTTTTTAACAAAAAATTGAAATAGATTTCCCTTTTCTTCAAAATTTTTCCAAAGGCTATAGCTTGGAGAAGCACATGATAGTAAACATATTTTCCCAGCGGGAGTATATTTATATGCAAATTTGATTGCCTCTTCCATACCTTTTGTTTTTAAAAGCTTAATTCCAGCAGTATTTTTTAATAACTCATATATTTTTTCTCCACTGTCAGGAAATAAAATAATATTTGGTATTTTATAATAAACAACAACGTCAACCAATTTATCGAAATCATACCCTCGATCTTCGCCACCAAGAAAAATTGTTCCAATATTTTTTAAGCTTTCAATAGCCAGAATCGTTGACTCGGGAGTGGTCGATATAGCATCATCATAAAAAATAATTTGCCTGAATTTACCAACCATTTGTAATCGATGAGATAAAGGTTTAAATTTTTTGATAGCTTCAGTTATAGTATTATTATCGATATTAAATAAATGAGCTACAGTCACTGCAGCTTTTATATTTTCTCTATTATGCTTGCCAATCAAAGGAATGTCTTTGTCAATAATTGGTATCTTTTGTTCAAAAGGAACAGTTTTGCAGATTGAATCTTTAGCCCAAGATTTTAATTCTTTAAATTCAGGATTATAAATATAATAATCATCAGCAGTTACTTGAGCGATGATATTTTTTTTGGCGTTATAATAATTTTTGACATTTCCATGATAGTTCATATGCTCTGGAAAAAGATCAAGAACAACGGCAATATGAGGAGAGTGTTTAATATCATCTAGTTGATAACTTGAAAACTCGCAAACAAAAATATCCTCTTTTCCAATTTCTTTTAGCATCTCATCCAACATTGGTTTACCAATATTGCCGATTAAATGCGCTTTTTTACCAGCCCGTTTAAGTATTGAATAAATTAAACCGACTGTAGTACTTTTACCCTTGGTTCCGGTTACTCCAATGACAACATTGTCAATATTGGCTAAAAAAATATTTGTGGCGGTTGTATAGGGACGAGTGACTAATTGTTTTGGGATTCCGGGCGATCGAATTATAAGGTCATATTTTTTTTGCTCAACAAGATAGTTAGCATTAATTTTTTTATCAGCAATACCAATCTCAGACATTGGGACAAACTTTTTTAAAAATTTTTCAGTCGCTTGTCCTTCTTTGCCATAGCCTAAGATAAGGATTTTTTTATATTTTTTTAACTGATCGAGTTTCATATAGTTTTAGAAACATTAAATTCTCCTTTATTTTTAATTATTTCCAGAGCCTCACGCGACTCTTCAAATGTCCCAACACAGTCAAAAGGTTTAATCTTGCCTTTTCCAATAAGGTCTTGATATAAAGGAATTAGTTTGGAATCGTTAAGTAAGTTCTTATCAAAAATTTTAACCACTTCTTCTTTAGGTAAATTGGCTGATAAAATTATAAAAACAAAGGCACATTTAGGGCATTCTCCGCACCATCTTTTTTGGTTGACGTTTCCTTTTATCTTGAAATTCCTATTACAGCTGGAAAAAACGGGGAAGTATTTTTTATGTGATGAAAACATTTTGGCGATCTCCATTTCCGAATAAGGCCTTAGGTTTGAAGAAAAATCTATATTTGGAGTAATATCTTGTTGTACATATTCCTGGAAAAGTTTTTCAAACTCTTCAGATTTGCTCCATTGATGATTGATCTCGACTCCTAGATAATTAACGTTACCAAAATTAGCACTTTTTCCATTAGGGATAATAATTGAAGAATAGTCATAGATTATTGCCAAGAGTAGAGCAATAAAACTATAAATAGCGGTGATGGGAATGTGGCCGTTATAAACAGGTTTTTGACTAAATAATTTATGATCAAGTTGTCTTTTAACAATAAAATAATCGATGTTCATCATCTTGGCAACATTAGTTTGAACTAACGGAGGCTTATCCTGAGCATCCAAAATAAATCCGGTGATTTCTTTTTTTTGCTCTATTAAAATTTCAACGCTAACAATTGAATCCTTTCCTCCTCCTATACCAATTAAAGTCCTGTCTTTTCTTTTTTCATCAATAGGTGAAGTCTTTGTTTTTTCGTTGAAAGGAAAATTTATCAAATCCCTAAAATCAATTTTATTCTTGTAAAAAAATTCTCCTAATCCTTTTGTATAGACAGTATTCCAAAAATCAGCTTGAGCTTTAGATAGATAATAAGGGATGATAATTTTTTTCGGACAATACATTTTAAAATATGTTATTCCCAAGATTAAATGAAGACTTTCCAAAACTTTATTGACCAATTCGTTTTTAACAGAAGAAGTGATCTCTCTGGGCAAAATAATCTTTTCGGCCAAATCCAAACCACTAGTTCTATATTTAAAATCAATTGTTTTTTTGTCTGGTTGTATCTCGTAAGATACAAATTCAAATACATGAGAATTTTGTGTCATAGGTTTAGAGTATATTTTATCAAATTAACTGTTTTTCTATCTCAGTTAACAGTTTATTAATTCCATAGTCGGTGGTCACGGAAATATATTGAGGTGTGTTGGCGGCATAGATTTCATTGATTTTTTTCAATAGCATTTCAGCGTCTCCTTTAAAGGCGTCAATTTTATTAAACACATAAATTATTTTTTTTGAATGAACTTTTAGCTCTCTTAAAATAGTATTCACAATATTTATTTTTTGATCCATTTCCGGATCTTTAATATCGATGACGTGCAGAATTATATCAGCGTTAATTGATTCGAGAAGTGTTGATTTAAATGATTCTATAAGTGAGGGGGGGAGATCTTTGATAAAACCGATCGTGTCAGAAATCGTTATTTCCTTCTTGAGAGCAGGGAGATAAAATTTTCCGGTGACACTATCTAAAGTTACAAATAAGGCATTTTCAACGACTTTATTTCTTTTTGTCAGATAATTAAATAAGGAAGTTTTCCCGGCGTTAGTATAGCCGACGATTGAAATGCTTTGAATATGATTAAATTTTCTTCTCTCAATTTGCAGTAGATGTTGGAGAGCTAATTTATTTAATTCATCTTTTTTTAATCGTATTTGAGTTCGGAAATGACGCTTCATTATCTCGATATTGGTTTCACCCTGGCCTTTTGTGTTAGTTCCGCCTCCACCTTGACGGGAAAAATAATTTTCACCCAGCCCATAAATTCTTGGTCCCATATGATGCATCCGGGCCAGTTCAATCTGCAGTTTTGCTTCGGCGGTGTGGGCGTGTTTATCAAAAATATTTAAGATCAGATCAAACCGGTCCCAGACTTGAATATCAGGATGATCATTCCATAAATATTGAGTGAGATTAAATAAAACGCTTGGATTAACGATGGCGTTAACAACAACGATATCTATCTTTTGTTTATTGACTATACCTAGCAATTCTTCTACCTTGCCACGACCAATAAAAGTTGCTTTATCTGGGCGGGTCCGATGCTGGATCACGTCAACAACATCAATTCCATGATAGGTTGCGACCAAGGATTTTATCTCTTCAAGATTTTTTGTCGCCTCTTCTATTTTTTGATAAGGATTGACAACATCAACGATGACAACCCTTTTTAGCTTTGACATTGTTTGATATGAAATTATACTCCAAAATGTTTTTGCCGCAAATAACAAACATTTTTTTGATAAAATTGAGGGATACCAGAGGTACCCAAGTGGCCAACGGGGGCAGACTGTAAATCTGCTGGGTTTTCC
>JBBTYO010000051.1:0-11159 GCA_038061735.1 Patescibacteria group bacterium | reverse complement strand
GCGTCTTTGCATGAGGAAAGGCTCTTTCATAATTATAGGTAATAAATTCCGCCCCGTCTCGATATAATTTACGGTCTGGAAAAAGCGGATTAAGACACAAAATGTTTAAGATTGCTTTTTCTTTTGTTGTCCCACCGATTAATAGTATTTTAAGATTAAAAGTTTCTGATTTATAGTCACGAATCAAATCCAAAATATTATTTTTTATAAATTCTTCACTAAACGAATGATCTAATCCAATAGTTTCTGCCGATTCAAACAGCCTTTCCGTATGGTCTTTCAAAAAATATACTAACCCATTTGAAACTCGGACATTTTCGTAAACTCCAAAACCATATGTATATTTGATATTTGAGAGTGGAATAACCGCCTGCTCAATCGGTAAAATCTTTCCGTTTTGAGAAAAGTATTTAAAGTCCATAAGAATTTTATTATACACGTCATGAAGCAATAATTTCTTACTCCCACTCCATAATCACTGAGTTTTATCACTTATCAAGTCCTAATCCTTTTCAAAGCGTGAGACTTATCTTTCGATCAATATATTGACGAAGTACTGCGGCGGCCAAGGTTTGGTAAGGTAAACCCGTTTCAATTGATCGGGCTTTTAATTTTTCCACATCGCGGACAGATAAGCGTATATTAATATTTTTTAACTTATTTAAAGTATTCTTAGCATAAAGTCGAGCTTTTTTTATTTCTTCTTTTATATTTGGTACCGTTTTATACTTTCCCGCCTCAATATCTCTTAAAATTCGCTGTTCTTCTGGATCAAGTTTGTATGATTTCATAGTTAATAATTAATTTATAATTTTATTTTTCAATATATTTTTTAGTCGCCTTTCTACTTGGAATAATCGTTTTTAAAAATACTTTTTCACTGTCTGCAACATGTGGAACATAATAAATATAATGATTTATCTCTATAACATAGACTTTCTGTTTAGGGTGATTTTGACTTGGATTAGAAATAATATCCAATATTTCTCCGTTGATAATTTTTATGATTACTTCTTCAAAGCCAATCCCTCGCTCTTTTCTCAATTTATTATTCTTTTCTTGGCTCCACTCGTAAAACATATCTTAACTATTATATGACAAATGATATTAAATGTCAATATGTCGTTTTTGAAAAGGTTTTTGAAAGGTAGTTATAGTCTGGATCCCCGTCTTCACGGGGATGACATTCACTAATCCCTAGTCCCTAGGCCCTAATCCCTATTTTTCGCTTGACAAGAAGAAGAAGAAGAAGAAGTAAAATATCAAACATATGGCAGACGGAAAAAGAACAGGTTGGCAGGTTTGCGCAGATACAGCTTTAGATATTAAAATGGGTGTGCGTGAGGAATTAAGAAAATTTGGTCATCTAAGTACAGCTGTTATAAAATTATTAAGAGAATTTGCAAAAGATGATCATTTTATGCATAAAATGATGGGGGATAATTTTAGAACAGGCCGTGGGAAAGGTGCAAGGCCAAAATTAAAATAAATAAATTTTTTCCACCTCATTCCCACTCCATCGTCGCCGGGGGCTTGATAATTTTTTCAGTTAAAACAAATTCAAATCTTTTATTCTCTTAAAATGTTTGGTGTTTCTGGTCACTAAAGATAAATTATTAGCTATGGCAGTTGCGGCAATCAGAAGATCAAAATCAGCCAGAGGTTGCTTCTGCTTTTCCAAACCAATTTTGACATCTAAAAATTTTTTTGCAACTTTTTCGTCGATGGAAATAACCCGCAGTCGATAATCTTCAAGTAAGTTTTGGAATATTACTATCTTGTTTGAAGCTTTATTTTTCTTAAAACCATAGACAACTTCTATCCAAGAAATTACGCTCATAAAAAGTTCTTTATTTGTAGCTGAATCTTTAAAAAAATTAACGGCGGAGCTTTGATTGTTTAAAAAATCAATTATTATATCCGAATCTATTAAAATACTCATGATTATGGTTTATTTTAAAATCTTAAAATTTTTACGAAATTTTTTCATATGTTTTTTCATGTTTTTTGCTTCAACGTCGCTGAGAATTCCTGCGTATTTTTTTATTTTATCTTCTGTTAGAGATTCTTCCTGCTCCTTATAAAAGACGACTCTCGCCACGATCGACTTTCCTTTTTTTAATAAAAAAGAGTCTTTATTGTAAATTACTCTGTTAATATAATCGGAAATATTGTTTCTGAAATCAGAAATGTTGACAACGTTGTTCATATGTAATAATTTTAACATAAAGTGTCATTTTGTCAATATGTACGTTTTGATAAATGATTATTTTAGTCTGGATCCCCGCCTCCGCGGGGATGACACATTTCTAATCCCTAGTCCCTAAGCCCTAATCCCTATTTTCCCCTTGACAAGAAGAAGAAGAAGAAGTACAATGTAGCTTAAATATGCTAATCAACAAAACACAAGTGAAAAAAATATATGGTAGCGAAGGAGACGCTGTTTCTTATCGTGGTCCAGTGGATGGATATGAAAATGGACTTATTTTGGCTCCTACAGGAATAAAGGGATGTAAATTAGAAACAGGAGATGTGGTCAACCTCTATATAGCAGAAAACGGGTATACAATGTTGGGAATACTGGGACAAGCTTGTGAAGGCTGTCAATTTGCTGAACTACCAAAAAAAGAGGGCGGATGTCAGATTTGTTTTAGAAAATAATCCCTACTCCCATTCCATCGTCGCAGTAGGCTTGGTAGTTGATAATAATTAAGTCTATTCTAATCTTTTAACTTCATCTTTTAAAAACATTAGTGTTTCTCTCTTTAAAACTTTTCTTATTAATTGAAATTTCTCGTGAGTCAACAAAAAACTCAAATCTTCATTTATTATTTTATTGGTAACTTTGTTATCAATAAATTTAATCAAATCTTTTAAATAACTAGCAGGTTGTTTGCCCGTTCTTTCTTTAATAACCTCCTTATTATATTTGAAACCTGATAAGAAAAAGTGATGAATGTCATAAATATCACGTCCGGCGATCATCTTGTGTTTTCTGTAACGGTCCGTCACGTCAACCAATTTATTGGCAAACATCGTATCTGGAGTCTGACAGAACGCAAAACGATCAATCTCTGGTAGATAAAAAGATGAGTAAGTGTTTGATTTTAAAGCCGTATCAATCAGACTTAATTTAATCGTATTTCTTGAACCAGATTTAGCAGAATATTTAAGTAAATAAAATAATGTCTTATTACTTTTTTGGCTGATTTTTAAATCAAGTGCTTGAAAAATTTTTCTTAAATTTTTATCAATCGCTTTTTTGTCAGTATTTGGTTTTAAATCAAAGTCCAGATCGACTGAAAATCGGTCCAAAAATCCTAACATAGCGGCCGCACTGCCGCCTTTAAAATAAATATCTTTTGCAATTGGACTATCTAAAATTTTGATCAATAACCGAAAAAGCTGCACTTTATGATAAGAATCTTCCCGTTTTGGCAAAATCATAATTATTTAAAAAATTAATAACCAACATCTTTTTGCATTTCCTTTACTTTTTTCCAGTTTATTTTCTTTTTATTATCAAAATAATATTTCGGATTAAAATATAATAGGTCGGCAACAGCCCGCTCAACATTAGCTGTCATTACCCCGTTAACGTTATCTATCCCACGATCGTAGTATAGATAATTATCTTTAAGTTGACGGACAAAATATGAATGATCGGCGATTATAAATTTTTTAGAAACACTGGAAACTAAAGTCAGATAATTCTCTTTTTGAAAAATAATTCCCTCTCGGATAAGAACTGTCTCACAACTAACATAGGTAAATCGATGAAGATAACCGATGGCCAGTTTAAAAGGATCTATTTGGTCTATTGGAATAGTCGAATAAAATCCTTTGTGAATCGGAATAAGAATGCCTTTTTGAACATATCTTTTTATCGTCGTATAAAGAGTATTTTTATTGGTTATCCCCCACAACAAAGCCAAATCACCCGTATGAAATAATTTCTCTTTTAGCTTTAATAAGCTATCTATCCTGTACATATATGTACAGGATAATAAAATACATTAAGTTTGTCAATGGTAATTTTAGTCTGGATCCCCGTCTTCACGGGGATGACATTCACTAATCCCTAGTCCCTAGGCCCTAATCCCTATTTTTCGCTTGACAAGAAGAAGATATTGCATACGCTTTACAAGTAAATGAACTTCACCCTGCCTATACAAAGGTTCCTGTCGACGGCTGTTCATTAATACCGGGTGATGAAATTCAAGTTTCAAGAGAAGAGGATAGGATTCTGGGGATTTGTGGTTTCGCATGTATTTTTACTTGTAAATATAATCCGTCAACATATGAAGGTGCTGTGTGTAATGCTTATTTCAAACAATAACTTCTTACATCTTTCAATTACTTATTCACTCCCATTCCATCGTCGCAGGGGGTTTGGTGGTAATATCATAAACGACGCGGACAACTTCGAAAACTTCGGTGACAATTCTTTCAGAAATTTTGGCTAAAACATCGTAAGGTAGTCTCACCCAATCGGAAGTCATTGTATCTTTTGATTCAATGGCTCGGACTGCAATTAGTTCTCCATATTTTCGCTCATCTCCGGTCACGCCCGTAGTTTTTATACCTGTATAGACAGCGAAAGCCATCCAAATTTGGTCATAAAGTCCGGCTTTTTTTATTTCTTCGATGACGATTTTATCGGCTCTTTTCAAAATATCCAGTTTTTTTTCGGTTACCTCTCCAATTAATCTTACCGCCAATCCCGGACCGGGAAAGACGTGACGGGTGATCATCTCGGGTGGAAATTTTGACTCGCTGGCAATTTTCCTTACCTCGTCTTTATAAAACATCCGCAAAGGCTCAACTATTTTAAATTCATGTTTTTCCGGCAGACCGGCCA
Source organism: Patescibacteria group bacterium (assembly GCA_038061735.1). Taxonomy (GTDB): domain Bacteria; phylum Patescibacteriota; class Microgenomatia; order UBA1406; family GWC2-37-13; genus GWC2-37-13. Next base: position 6,298 of record JBBTYO010000051.1, on the reverse strand, counting down.
CATTATGATGGCTTTTTATTTTATGGGAATGCTGTGTCCCCTGGCTTTCTATCACGTCCGGATAAATTGTCCCTTGAATTAAAATTTTTGCCCCAATTTTCTTTGCTTCTCTTTCAAATATTCTGATAAATGTTTCTCCAATGACTGTTCTTTTTGTCTCTGGATCAATCACGCCTTTCAGATTATTTAAAAACTCCTTTTTTCCATCTAAGACGACTAACGGCAATTTTAGTTTATTTTTAAAAGTATTGATCACCTCGTCAGTCTCCCCTATTCTCATCATCCCTGTATCAACATAAAAACAAGTTAATTTTTTTCCTATAACCTGGTGTGTTAAAAAAGCGGCGACTGACGAATCTATGCCACCGGACAGTGCGCAAACTGCCTTGTTATCTTCAATCTCTTTTTTTAAATACTCTTTAATCTCTTCAATTTTTTTTGTTCCAAGAAGCGGATTTTCACCACAAATTTTTATGACAAAATTAGTCAAAACTTCTTGTCCGTATTGAGTATGGTGAACTTCGGGATGGAACATAATACCGTAAATCTTTTTCTTTTCATCGGCAAAAGCGGCGACCGGTACCGCCGGGGTTGATCCGACGACAAACGATCCTTTTGGCGGTTCGACCACTTGGTCAAAATGACTCATCCAAACGGAAAAATCTTTCTTATTCTTACCCCAATTAGAAAACAGCGTACAATCTTTCTTTAAACTAAAATCAGTGCGTCCGTATTCTTTCTTTTTACCTGGAGCTACTTTTCCGCCCAACATCTGCCCTAAAACTTCCAGACCATAACAAATTCCTAGAACCGGAATCCCCAGTTCAAAAATAGCTTTATCAACTAAAAGAGCGTCTTTTCCAAACACTGAAGCCGGACCACCGGATAAAATAATCCCTCTTGGAGCCAATTTTTTTATTGATTTAAAGGCATCTTGTGGAAGAATGATTTCCGATTTAACCCCGAGATCACGAATTCTACGTCCGATCAAATGGGTTGTTTGTGAGCCAAAATCTATTATGACAATCATTTTTTTATTTTAAAAATATATTAACTTCTTTTTCCGGAAGACCAATTTTTATTAATCTTTCCCTGATTTCTTTAATTTTTAAACCATTTTTTTTCCATTTTAAAGCTAATCCGTCAATCACTTCCCGTAGTTCATGTGGAAAAACTATCCATGCGTCTGTTTCGCTCCCTACAAAATCAGCTTTAATTTTAGCATGAGGTTTATGAAATAAAGTAGCTGTCGTAATTGAGGCCGGTCCAAAATGTTCTAAATATTTCATTGCGTATTTTAAACTGTCACCTGAATCATTGACGTCATCAAACAAGATAACTTTTTTTTTAAATAATGGGATTGATAAGGGAATTTCCAACATTGGTCGAACAAGTTTTATTCCCGGTTGAGAAGGATCATAAAAGGAAAGCTTAAAACTGGAAAGTTCATAAACTTGCAAGATGTCAGCCATAGTGCGGGCCCAAGTCCAACCTCCTTTAGCTAAAGTAATTAAGGTATCAAATTTTTTTCCGCTTTTGATTATTTCAACACCTAAATCAAGGCAGATCAACCCCATCTCTTCCCAGGTCGGAGCAATATATGACCAAGTTTCTTTTAAAAATTGAGTTTTCTTGAAGAGGATTTTATTATTACTCATTGATGATTAATATCATAGCCTATCAACTGATAAAATTCTATTGCTTTTTTTGTTTTTTTCCGTCAGAATGAGACTATGCTGATTAATCCAAAACCTGAAACAGTTGAAGGCTCACATGTCAAAGATTACGAAAAACTTTATGCCGAATCTATTAAAAACCCAGAAGCTTTTTGGGAGAAAATCGCCAAAGAACTTTTTTGGTTTAAACCTTGGGATAAAATTTTGGACTGGAAATATCCTTATGCCAGATGGTTTGTGGGCGGGCAGACAAATATTGTTGCAAACGCCCTTGACCGCCATTTAAAAACTTCCACAGCCGATAAAACCGCTCTTATTTGGATTAGTCAAGATATGAGTGAACGTAAATTTACTTATAGAGAACTTAACGAAGAGGTCTGCAAATTTGCTAACGGACTAAAATCTTTAGGGGTAAAAAAGGGTGACAAAATTACAATTTATCTACCAAGAATTCCCGAACAGTTTATCAGTATGCTCGCCTGTTTAAAAATCGGCGCCGTCCATTCGGTTGTTTATTCAGGATTTTCTGCCGACGCCTTAAAAAACAGAGTTGAGGACGCCAAGGCAAAAATTGTTATCTGTTCCAATTCATATCCTTACGGGAAAAAAATTATTGAATCGAAAAAAAATGTTGACGAAGCGCTGAAAGAAAATAAAACGGTTGAGCATGTCATTGTTGTTGAAAGAATTAAAAATAATACGAATGATACGAATTTTTATGCAAATGATACGAATATACGAATAAAATATATTAAGTGGCATGATCTTGTTGCCAAACAAAGTTCTATTTGTCCGACCGAAATGATGGAATCGTCTGACCCGGCTTTTATCCTTTACACGTCCGGAACGACTGGAAAGCCAAAGGGAATTATTCACGGACATGGTGGTTATATGGTCGGGATTTATGCAACTTTAAAATATGTTTTTGATATTCAGTCTGATGATATTTTTTGGTCAACGGCTGACGCCGGCTGGATTACCGGTCATTCATATATTCTCTACGCCCCATTGATAAACGGAATAACTACGTTCGTGTATGAAGGAACTCCCGACTTTCCTGACATTGAAGTCTGGTGGAGACTGATTGATAGATATAAAATTACAAAATTTTACACTGCTCCAACGGCCATTCGGGCTTTGATGAAATTTGGCGAAGAACATTTGAAAAAATACGATTTTTCATCACTTAAAATTTTGGGGTCAGTCGGCGAACCGATTAATCCAGAAGCTTGGTTGTGGTTTTATAAGCATGTTGGACGTGAAAAATTACCGATTATGGATACCTGGTGGCAGACGGAAACGGGAATGTTTATGATTACCCCAGTTCCTTCAGTTAAACTAAAACCTGGTAGCGCTTTTAAACCATTTTTTGGAATTGATGCTGACGTAGTGGACGAAAAAGGTAATAAAGTCCCCGCCAATACTCAGGGATATTTAATCGTCAGAAAGCCCTGGCCGGCCATGTTTCTCGATGTCTACAACAATCCAGCCCGCTATAAAGAAACATATTTTGAAAAAATTCCTAACGTTTACTTTGCAGGAGATTCGGCTAAGATTGATGGAGACGGATATTATTGGATCGTTGGAAGAAACGATGATGTCATTAAAGTTTCCGGACACCGGCTTGGTTCAGCCGAGCTAGAAAGTGCCTTTGTCAGTAATTTGAAAGTGGCCGAAGCGGCCGTCATCGGTAAGCCTCACGAAATTAAAGGTGAATCAATCAAGGCTTTTATTATTTTAAAACATGGAGTGGTTCCAAGCGATGATTTAAAAAAAGAATTAATAATCCAAGTTAGGATGCAGATCGGACCAATTGCCACTCCGGATGAAATTGACTTTGTTGATAAACTTCCTAAAACCCGAAGTGGGAAAATTATGCGCCGCGTCTTAAAAGCTCAGGAATTAGGTCTACCTGTTGGAGATACTTCGACTTTGGATGATTGAAAAATAATTTTGTTTATGAAAAAAATTATATAATGTCATTCCCTCGAAGGAGGGAATCCAGACTAAAATTTCCTGGATCCCCGTCTTCACGGGGATGACAAATTAACCGGAAATCTTTCGTCTCATTGGTCTTTTTCAGTTGACTATCACCTAAGAATTCTTTTTGAGTTTATTGATGAAGAATCAGTTGGTCTTATTGATCTAGGGACACATGAAATTTATAAATAATTTGGAAGATACTTCTACTTTGGAAAGTTAAGATCTATCTTCCACCCTCATGTCTTTTCCTTATAGCAGCTAGCTCCCTATCCTCTTCCGGAGCCGCTTCAACAATTGGAGGAGAAGTAACACGTTTTACAGATTCAGTTGTTTTTAGTTGAGTAAAGCCGCCAGGAGGTTTTGTTGTATTAGGTAATGGGGCAACTTTAATCGGAACGTTATCTGGAACAAACGGACCTTTCATTACTTCCCCCCTATTATCTATTGTCCCTGGTATAAACATTGGTACTCGATCAACCATATACTAGACATATTAAACAAACCAAAATCATTTTGCAAGGGGGATTTTATTCTTTTTGAATTTATCACAAATAACTCCACAAACTTCATCGACATCAGGACACATGAGATATATGAATTATATTATTACATAATATGTTAATTTTGTTCCTGTTTATTTGTCATATATTCTTTATATTCATCACTACCGAATATCACCGTTCTGTTTCTTCCATAATATTTTGCTGCATACATCGCATTATCTGCTTCTGCTAAAAAATCTTCATATTTCTTATCATCGCCGTACCTAGGATTACCTTTTTCGTCTTTAAGTGAAGTTGCACCTATACTTATAGTTTTTGCTGCTAAAATTTTGTTTTGATCAAGAATTCCAGACCCTTTTTGTAAATCTTCAAATTTTTTGTGAAAACGATCAACTAATTCTTTCATATTATTAGTGTCTGTTTCCGGTAATAATATACAAAATTCTTCACCACCATGGCGAATTAATATATCAACCTGTCTAAAGGTTTTTCTCATCGCGTCGGCTAATATTTGAAGAAATTCATCCCCTACTGAATGTCCATATGTATCATTTACACTCTTGAAATAATCTATATCTACCATCAACAAGGTTAAATCGTGATTAAAACGAATTGCTTCTGCAAATTCTTGTCCAAGTTCACCTATGTCATCTTCTTTTTTTTTATCTCCCGTAAAATACCTTCTATTCTTTAATCCTGTTAAAACATCTGTCATCGAGTTTTCTTCTGCTTCTTCTCTTAGCCTTCTTTCATTTATATTTTCTCTTCTATGTGCAACAAAAATAGAATTACTTATTGATTTTCTCATGTTCTTTAATCCTCCTGCGACTTGATCTCGCGCACTTTGTTCCGTTAATTGTTGCTTATTCATTGCATTTAACACATCATTTTTATAAGGAGATTTTAAAGTTTTTTGTGAAATTTCAGGAGTATCTAACATATTGTGGTATTATAAATAATTTTTGCTAAACTATTGTATGGTTGATTTTGATAAATTAAAAAAAATTTGCAAACTAATCCGTTATGATATTCTCACTTCAACGACCGAAGCCAAATCCGGTCATCCAACTACTTCTTTATCTGCCGTCGAACTAATGACAACTCTATTCTTTGGTGGATTTCTTAAATCTGACCTCAACCACCCCAAGGGTGTCCAAAGTTTTGCTAACGATCGAGTCGTTTTTTCCAAGGGACACGCTTCCCCATTAATATATTCATTGTATCATGCCGCTGGTGTCATCAGCCAAAAAGAATTAATGACTTTAAGAAAAATTGACTCTGATTTGGAAGGCCACCCAACTTTTAGATTTAAATATGCCGATGTGGCAACGGGGTCGTTGGGACAGGGATTGTCAGCAGGGGTCGGAATGGCCTTGGGAATTAAATTACTTGTAGGGAACGACCCCCGTGTCGTTCCTAAAGTTTTTGTTTTGCTTGGGGATTCGGAAATGGCGGAAGGCCAGGTCTGGGAAGCGATCCAGATTGCTTCGCAGTATAAACTAAATAATTTAATCGCCATAGCTGATATCAACCGGCTCGGACAAAGTACGGAAACGATGTTGGGCTGGGATTTAGAAACATATAAAAAAAGATTTGAGGCGTTTGGGTGGAGTGTGATTACGGTCGAAGATGGACATGATTTGAAAAAGATTTATGAAGCTTATAATAAGGTTTTATCGGAAAAAAGTTCTTATTCCTCAAAACCAACAATAATACTTGCTCGGACAATTAAAGGTAAAGGGGTTTCGTTTTTGGAAAATAAAGAGGGCTGGCATGGAAAGCCAGTGCCGAAGGATTTATTAGAGTCTGCTTTAAAAGAATTAGGGGATGTTAACCTTAACATTCGAGGTGTAATTAATGTCCCCAATTTAAAATTAAAAATTAAAAATTTAAAATTGAATAAAAATTTAAAAATTAAAATTAAAAATTACAAACTCGGTGATTTAGCTGCCACTCGAATGGCTTATGGAGATGCTTTACTTGCCTTAGGAAAGATCAACAATAAAATCGTTGCCCTAGATGCCGAGATGTCCAACTCCACCTATTCAGAAAAATTTGCCAAAAAATTTCCTGAAAGATACTTTGAAATGTTTATTGCCGAACAAAATATGATGACGGCTGCCCTCGGAATATCTA
>JBBTYO010000050.1:0-5178 GCA_038061735.1 Patescibacteria group bacterium | reverse complement strand
GGATCGGCAAAATCATTATTTGGATTTATTGGCGGTATCCAGGTAGCATCAGTCTGGGGCTTAATATTAGTCTTTATTGCAGGTTTTGTTTTTATGATACTATTTATGAAGTCGCAGGAAAAAAAACAGCCAATACATTCTAGTGATAAGCAGATTGAAACCATCACTGAAAACCGTTTTTTCAATTTTTTTCATCGACACAAGATTAAAGTCTTGGTAATCGCTTTGATTTTTGTCACAGGCATACTATTGGGTAACTTATTTTCACCGGACGGAAAAAACAAACTAGCGGTGGCTCAAAGATCAATTGAAAAAATCAAGATTAGTTTGGCTCCGACTCCTACTTTTAAGCTTACAGTTAGCCCTTCACCAGTAGTTTTAGGTCTAAGTATCAACAATAAAATTTTCGCTGTTGTCCCGTCGGGTAGTTCCGTCCGTATTCACAGCCAACCATTACTCCAATCGGAAACGGTATACATGCTTAAATCAACTGCAACCGTCAACAAACTTCAAGAAATGCCAGACTGGATAAAGATTGAAATCCCAGAGGATAAAATAAGTAGCGAAAGTGCTATTGTTAAAGAAAGCAGCTCCAGTGGTATTGTTGGCTGGATCGCCAAAGAATTTACCCAGGAGGTCCCGAAATGATCGAGGTATTACCCGTTCTTCTTTTTGCGTTGATTTCACCCTTGATATTGATCCCTGTTGAAAAAATACTTCCTTATCCTTACATTATCGAAGAGCTGGCAAAGTTAATAATAATATTAATGATATTTAAGAAGGAAAAACTGTTTAATAAAAAATTACCTATTTTCGTTTTACTATCTGGATTTTTATTCACTCTTTCTGAAAGTATTTTTTATCTGATAAATATATTTGCCTTAGGTGATCTAACCACGATCCCTAAAAGATTATTAATGACGGGAATATTACATATTGGGACGATAATGTTAATCTATCTTTTTGGGCGAAAAAATAACATTAGTTTGCTTATCTCCTTGTTTTTTTCGATCGCAATTCATTACTTTTATAATTTATGGGTAGGGCATTTTTTTTAAGCAAGGCTTTGCCAGGCCTTACTAAAATAGATGTTATAGGATAATAAGTTTTGTTATACTTAAAGCAATGCAGCAATTTATTAATTTAACAATTTTTATTTTTGGGGCTTCAATTGGCTCTTTTTTAAATGTATTAATCGACAGGTTACCAAAGGATGAAGGGATCAATGGTCGATCACATTGTGACTTTTGCGGGAAAAAAATTGCTTGGTATGATATGTTTCCGGTTTTGTCATTTTTTATTTTGGGTGGGAGGACAAGATGTTGTCACAAAAAATTGTCATTTCAGTATCCGGTGATAGAATTGATTACGGGCGTCATCTTTGTTATGGTTTTTAAGGACAGTCCTTATATGGACTCGCTGACAAGGACTGTCCTTATTAGGTCCGTTCTTATTTCTGGAGTCATGGCTTGCTTAATCGTCATCTTTGTTTCTGACTTTAAATATCACCTAATTTCCGATTATATTTTATTAGCTTTATTCATATTTTCTCTTCTTTTGAAGCTTGTCATTCCCGCGGAGGCGGGAATCCAGACAATAGGATTTGATGTTTTGTCTAGTTTAATTGTTGGCTTGCTAATTTTTCTTATTTACTTCCTTTCCCATGAGCGTGCCATGGGCTTAGGAGACGTTTATTTATCAACAATTATGGGATTTTTACTTGGTTGGCAAGCAGGATTGGTAGCTTTATATATAGCATTTATCACGGGCGCAATATTTGGAGTAATTGTCATAATATTGAAACATAAAAAATTGAAAAGCAAGATCGCCTTCGGGCCGTTTCTAGTAATTGGAACAGTGGTTATGTTGGGGTGGGGGGAGAAGATTATGGAAATTATTAAGAGAATATATGGGTTTTAAAATCATCGGTGTCGTCGGCCAAATTGCATCAGGTAAGGGGATACTAGTTAACTATTTAACTAGCCATTTTAATTTTATTTCTTTTTCTTTGTCTTCAATTGTCCATGATGAATTAAAGAAAAAGGGAATTAAAAAATTTACTCGTCAGACGCTCCAGGACGTGGGCGATGAATTAAGACGAGGGTATGGAGATGAAGTCTTAGCTCGTCGCTTGGACGAGGCAATTAAAGGGCAAAAAAAGGAGAATATTGTTATTGAGGGGATTCGTAATCCGGCCGAAATAGAATTTCTTAAAAAAAACCAAAACTTTATATTAATTGGAGTTAAAGCAAATAGGGAATTAAGATTTAAAAGATTACTTTCCCGGGGAAAAGAATGGGACCCAAAAACATATGAAGATTTTTTCAAAGTCGACAGACGTGATATTGGCGTTGGACAAAATAAATCAGGACAACAGGTAGGGAAGTGCTTGGCTTATTGCGATTATGTGGTGACAAATAATAAAGATTTGAAAGACTTTCAGAAGAAAGTAGAGAGATTGGTGGGGAAAATAGAAATATAATCTAAAAATAGATAGGTTTTCGTTATTTTTTATAATTTCCGCCATGTAGATTTTTATTAGCATCACTATAAATTTGCCAAACAGTAGTTGTTTTATTATCTTTTTCAATTATTTCATCTAATGAATTTTGAACTTCTTCAACATTTTTTCCTTCTTGTAATAATCTATAAACCCGATTAACTTCATCCCTAAGAATTGTAGCAACACAGGCATTTTTGATACCGAGTTTTTCTGCTCGCAATTGAGCTTCTTCACTTCGAAGTAAAGCAATATTCTCTACTTTATCAGATGCGAATTTATTCTTAGCCAATTCCAGGGTTAATTCATCGTTTGCTTCAAAAATAACGTTTATCATTTTAGACGGTTTTGTATAATATTCAATTTTCTTTGGAAAGTTAGGATTATTCTGCCAATCCCATCCGAGACTATCAATTGATAAATTTTTTAAAAAATTTGGATCGGAAGTTTCAATATATAGAGGCAATCTACCTTCCTGTGAAAATTGTTTGCGGATTGATTTAAAAATGGTTGAAATTGTATCAATCCAAATCCTATTATCAGTATTAATCAATTTTTCTCTAGGAAAGACATTTAGTTCAAGGCCATATTCTTCCAGTTGATTATTTAACCTAGTACAATCATCAACCATTATCATTACTGATTCATCTTCAGATGTTAAAGCACCTTGAAGGATCGCTTGTTCTTGAAAAAACTGATGGTGAGAAGTGTGGTGTTCGGGAGAAACACCCGAACTTGGTTGCTTTAATAAGCATTGGTCAAAAGTAGCACCAATTCCGACGGTTACGAATTTTTTCCCGCCGTTATTTGTAGTTAATATATTTTCTGGTTTAAAATTAATTAAATCATAATGAGCTGAGGCTGTAAGTTCGGGATTATCTTCAACTGCAAGATTAATAAAATAGGGAGTATCTATTTCTTTATTTGATCCTTTTCTAACATAAAATCCATCAGGGCGGCTATTTTTAACCCATGTTTTAATTTGCTTTGCTCCATTTTCGTCGTCCAATATGGGGATAATCTTCTTGCCTAACCTAGCAAGTGAGTCCAGACAAACATTACCTTTACCGCCAAAAGCTAAGATTAATTCACCATCTCTGCTTATTGGTTCAGTTCCGTGGTTTATTCGATCCAGTCGTTGGGTAGACAGCCCCTTCATTCTATCTATTAACGAAAGAAATTCTAAAAGCGCCGTGCCTGAAAAGACTTCAGGTAATATATTTTGAAGTGCGGTTGAATTAGTTGTTAAAGCACCATAAAGAGCCAAAAAACCAACGGCAGTAATACCAACATCCAACAAATTTCTTGCCTCGGGTTTACTCAATAGACTTGTAAAGGTATTTTTCAATTTTGACAATGGATTTTTTCTTTTAGAAGTTTCTTTAACAGACATGAAACGTATTATAGGATATTAAGGGGATTAAGTCAATTTATCCTGTTGTAGAAGTCTTAGTTAAGAAAACATAAACTTTTCTCCAGCGAGTTCGTAGGAAAATAGTTCTTCTTTTGTAAACCAAAGATTAACTTCTTTTTCTCCGTCTTCAGGCGAGTCAGACGCGTGAATGATATTGCGGAGAGGGCGGTTTTGTTCGTTGGCCAAATCAATTGTATCATGAGAAAAATCACCACGGACAGTCCCGGGAGCGGCTAAAACGGGGATCGTGTTTCCGGAAAGTTTACGGACGATCTCGATACAATCATAGCCTTCAACGACGGCCATAAAAACAGGGGATTCTTGAAAATAGGTGACTAACCAGCCTTTAACAATTTTTCCGATTGAAACTGCATTGTTAGTCTTGAAGACTGTTTTGGCATCAAGTCCTTTCTTTGCGTAATTTGTTAACGTCCGTTCTCCAACCTTTTTAAACCAAGCTTCGGTCTCCGGATAATGAGCGATGACTTTTTCAGACGTAGCCATTTCAAACTTTAGTCCGATGATTTTTAGTCCAACTGTTTCAAAACGGGTAATTATTTTACCAATAATCCCACGTTGGACACCGTCGGGTTTTATTATTAATAGGGCCTTTTGTTTATTCATTTTAAAAATAAATTATCAACTTCTCTTTCATACTCCTTAAATTTTGCATCCTTAAACCAATATTTAATTTCTCTTTCCGCTTCGTCCGTGCTTCCTGACGCATGAATAAAAGTTTTGACAACTCGATCAAGTGACGCTGACAGAGGAGAGGAATCAAAAGAATATTGGGCTAGTAACGTTCCCGGAACCGCTAGAGCAGGAATTGTATGGCCGCGTAATTTTCTGGCAACCACCACAGCGTTTGGCCCAGCCCAAACCATGACCACGATCGGACCTTCCATCCAATATTTAATTAAACGTTCGTAAATAAATTGACCTAGCTGATTAGGATCTTCTGTTTTGAATGTTTCCAAAACGTTATTTCCTGATTGTTTGAAAGAAGCGAGGGTTTTTTCTCCCATTTCTTTTATCCATTCAGAAGTTCCCGGATAATGATTTTTGATGACATCGGCCGACGGTTTAAGCATTTTACCCGCCATTAATTTAAGTCCGACATTTTCAAAAGTTTCAATTACTTTACCAACTAATCCACGTTTGACTGCATCGGGTTTTATTATTATTAAAGTTTTTTCTATCATATTTTTAGGACTTCATTATAAATGTTTTTTGTTATTTCTTCAATTCCTTTATTTCCGTCGAT
>JBBTYO010000049.1:0-17338 GCA_038061735.1 Patescibacteria group bacterium | reverse complement strand
TTTTTTTCCACTAGCCGTTGTAAAAAGAACTAATTTTGCCTGGCATTTTGGACAGTCTTCTTCCAATTTTTCAGTGGTTCCCTTTATCCATTCAATATAATCACATCCTCCAGCTGTTTTAGTCGCTGTGTCCCAGGTAGCCGTTGAGCACTTTTTCATTTTTTTACCCATCCTGGTGACCGTCAAGATTAGCGGAGCTCCGCATTTTGGACATTTTTCGTCAAGTGCTACTGGCTCAACCTCTAACCACTTTACGTAGACACACCCATCGATTGTGTGAGTCTCTGGGTTCCAACTTCCCTTTGAACAACGTTGTAATTTCTTACCCGACTTTGTCTCAAACACTTCACCTAACGGTGAACTGCATTTGGGACATACCTCTGATTCTTTTTCAGATTTTTTAGAATCCATATAAAAGTTATAAAATTTATAATAATTATAATAATTATTTTTTCTTAATTTTTTCCAGCCAAACCAAAATTGGAGTAGCTACAAAAGGTGAAGAATATGTACCAGTGATTGTTCCAATTAATAATGTTAGGATAAAAAATCTAATCGTCGATCCACCCATCAAAGTCAGTGAAAGCAACATAAAAACTATCGTCATTGAGTTGTTTAGAGACCTGACCATCGTTTCGGTCAAAGCTTTATTTGTAGCTTCTTCAATATTATTTGATTCGTTCATTTTATTATCTTCTCTAATCTTATCAAAGATCACAATCGTATCATGGACTGAAAAAGACATCGTAGTCAAAACTGCGGTCACAAACATTGTGTCAACTTCTGCCCCAAAAAAATTACTTAACAATGAATAAACACCAACAACAACCAGTAAGTCATGAAACATCGCCAAAACAGCAGAAAAAGCAAAATTAAAACTTTTGAAAGCAAAACTCATATAAATCAAGATTCCAATGACTGCCAAAATAGATGCAATTAAAGTTTTATTAATTGCCTCTTTTCCAAGTATTGGACCAACTGTTTCCGAACGCAAAACCGTAATTTTAATTTTTAGTTTTGCTTCCAGATCTTTTTTTAATATAGATTCTTTATTCTGATCTAATACTTTTGTTCGGAGTATTATGCTTTTATCTTGTAACTTAAAACTTATCAATGGTATTTTATTTAGATCCAAAACTTTTTGTATTTTACTTTTTTCAACTACTTTATTCATTTGAAATTCAAAATTACTTCCACCAGTAAAATCAATTGAATATCTAAAACCCCATTTAGCAATAGAAAACAAGCCTATACCAATAACGACGAAAGAGATTAATAAATATAGCCAGCGGTATTTTAAAAAATTTATCATAGTTATTTAACTTTATAGAACATGTTAATCAACCTTTTCGTTATCACTACTCCCGTAAACAAGCTTGTCCCCACTCCAATAGCTAATGTTAATGCAAATCCCCTTACCATCCCAAACTGAGGCAAAAACTCCCAGTTTAATGGATTAAAAAGAATAAATGCCACGATCAAAGTCGTAATATTAGCATCTTTTATTGCATCAATCGCATGGCCAAAACCTAATCTAACCGCGATATCAAAACCTCTTCCTTTTCTTTGTTCTTCTTTAATTCTTTCAAAAATTAAAATGTTTGAATCGACTGCCATTCCTATTGATAAAATAAATCCGGCTACTCCAGGTAAAGTCAAAACTAATGGAATGGCTTTAAAAATAAACAAAGAAATTAATCCATAGATTATTAAAGCCAGCGACGCAATAAAACCTAATCGGCCATAATAAATAATCATAAAAAGTAAAACCATGATCAAACCGATTGTTCCCGCATAAATACTTTTTTTTACCTCAACTTCTCCGAGTGTCGCGCCAATATTTTTTTGCTCAACCAACTTTATTGGCAGTGGTAGTGCACCAGAATTTATGGCAATTGTTAATTTTTTTACTTCATCCGACGTAAAGTTTCCAGTAATCACAGCACTACCATCTAAAATTTCATTCGATACTGTTGGTGTCGTCAATGGCATATTATCAAGAAATATACCGACTGGTTTTCCGATATTTCTTTTTGTAATTGCCGCAAACAAATCAGCCCCTTTTTTATTAAATTTTAATCCCACCTCTGGTTTCCCATCTTGACTATTAAACTCAACCGTAGATTTAAGAATATGAATTCCTGATAACCCAGTATCTTTGGTTAATTGTACAAAAATAGGAGTCATTGTAGCGATTTTTCCATCAGGCAGTTCTCTAAACGTCAGCTGAGCTGTCTGACCAATTAGTTTTATTGCTTCTTCATAGTTATTAATTCCCGGCAAGTCAACGCTTAATCGATATTTATCTCCTGTTTTAATCGTTTGTATTTGAGGTTCTGTCACTCCAAAAAAATTAATTCTTCTTTCAATCACATCACGGGCTGAATTTAGAGAATCGTTTAAATCTTCTTTTTTAACCTTTGCGGTATTTGCTTCAAAAATCAAACTGCTACCGCCTTTTAAATCTAATCCTAATTTTGTCGTAAAATCTTTTTTAACATTTAATCCATAAAAATTGAAATTAATCTGACTCGGTATTTTATATTTAGTTTTGACACTTTCAGGAAGATCAACCCAAATTAATCCCAAAAAAACAAGGGTAATAATAATTGATTTGAATATTTTCATTTTAATAGCTCTTCTTCTACTCCAACCAGCATAATTTTAGGTTGTTTTAAAAATCTCCAAATAAAGGGATCGTTATTTTTTTTCCTAAAAATAAATTCACTTTCAGTCATGGTTGAATAATTGATGGGACGTCCAAACTCTTTTTCAACTTCGCGGATTATTGATTCAATTTCAGCCACAACTATAATCCCCACTAGAAGCAAATAAATCTCATCATCCTTTATGATTAAGTTTTTTGGGAATTTTGTCGAAACTGCTACAAATTTTATTTTTCCAATCTTTGATAAATTACTGTGAATTGACGTCGCCAGCTTATTAGTTTTTACAAAAATTCTTAAAAATTCATCATACAATTGATAGTTTTTATTCAAAGAAAAATAAACTTTATTGAGGCGGCGCTCCCGTAATAATAATTTTTCTTCGGTCAAAATATCAAGCTCTCTCTTTACAGCGTTGACTTCTTCATCAATCTCGCGGACAACCCGACGTAGAAAAAAATTTTCGCTCGGTCGATGAAAAAATAGCTCAAGAACCTTCCGCCTCGCTTTTGATGGAATTATATGTTGTAACATATTAATAATTTACCTTGTTCCCAATCGGCAACATTTCAATAAACACCTGTCCTCTGACAATAGATATTTCTTTATCACTGTTGTCAAAAAATTTTATATTGTCTTCCTCGGTTTCCTTGCTCCAAGTTCCCTTAACTACCTGCCCGTTTTTAAAAAATAGCATTTCCCCGCTACCAACGTTTTTATATAGCAAATGTCCACCCTCATAACCGTCATTCGCCGGCGATTCTTTAGCAAACATTACCACGATATTTTTTGCTTCCAATGCTTTTCCGGTATTTTTATCAAGGTGTAGAACACCTCCATTGGTTCTTTTGTAGCTATTTGTCTTAATATCGTAATTCCAAACAACACTAAAATCACTTGCTAAGTTATCCCAAAAACCAAAATCTATTTTTGCAACTTTACCCCTATCACCAGCTTTTGCATCATCTTCAAATTTCCATGCCAAAAAATCTTTATCCCACCTTACTCCTTTATCGTCGACATTGGTTAATTCTCTTTTATCCTTTGCATACTGCCAAAGTTTTTTTGTTGAAGTATAGACTGTATGTTCAGTCGCCACATTTTTTAATCTCTCATAATCACGCCAAAAATATGGAAACGGAACTGAAAATTGGTTTAAATCGTTATAAGATGACCAACCTAATTCGCTAATATAGCCCAAAGCGTCTGCCGGTCCGTCGGTATTGGCTCCGCCTACGTGAGCATAGAGAGGATTCTGACCATAACTTTCAAGAAATTTTAAAAAATATATACGGGCTGATCGAACCGGTCCAACGTACGGGGCATTTTGACAATAAAATATTGCTAAAAATCTGGTAATTCCTCCTTCAGCGATGGCTTCATAAATGACATCCGCCGATGATAAACCTGATTGCGGACGGGCGGCTTTATGATTTTCAATCATTATCCCCAGCGGTCGTTGTCCTTCCCAAATTTTTCTTTCAGTCTTAGATAGCATTTCGCCATTTAAAGGACATTCTTCTGTCTTTGGTTCTGTATTGATGGCTGTTTCCGTAGTACCATTTTCTGATGTAGGGGCTTTATAAGTAATTGGTGATAAAAATGAGAGGCTTTTTTCTTCTGAAAAAAAAGAATAGGTTGTTATTCCTGAAAGAATAAATAATATAAATACAACCACAAACGCTATTTTTTTGTTAATCATAAAAAATTTGGGAAATTTTAATTGCTTTTTTCAATTGCCTTCTTTTCTTCCTCAGATAATTCAAATTCTTCGCTTTTACCGTTTTTAACTTTTTTACTGTAAACTCTTAAACCTTCACGGGTATGTATGAAATTAATAACTATACCACTATTTTCATAATTTAAAAAAGTGATGACAAAACTTTTTTCTCCGCCTGATCTTTCAAAAGGATTAAATCGGACTAAACCAACCTTCTGAATGTGAAGAGATGAAACTTTTATCTCTTCGCGCAATTCTTTTTTGACTATTTCAAGTTCTTGACTTGTTTTTTTATCAATCATTAATAACTCATCTAAAATTTCATCTATTTTATGCTTTCTAGTATTTGAAATTAAATTGTTATAGTGCGCTTTCATTTTTAAAATCAATCCAGTTAAAATACCTAACCAAACAACAATTATAACTGCCACCACATAAATAATCATCAAATACATTCTATAGTTTTGTACAAAAACTGTCAACGATATTTTTACTGAGTTTTACGAATGGATTGACATTTGAGATTCGACTCTCTATATTATTACCGTATGCCTAAGAAGACAAAGAAAGAAAAGATATTAGCTTCCTATCATAGAAAAATTCGTTTGTTGGAAAATAGACAGATGATTACTTCTCCTGTCCAAGTAAAAACTCCTGTTACTGTAGAAATTAATACTTTTGAAAACAAAATAAAGCCAGAAGTAATCGAACCAGTCAATCAATATTTTTTTTCTGATTTAAAAAAAAGCTTGCTATTAATAGTTCTTATTTTGGGAATTGAAGTTTCCTTGTACGCAGCTAAATTGATAAAGTAAATTCTAAATATTAAATTACAAATCACAAATAAATTATAAATTTCAAATTTTAACCGCTGTCATTCCCGCGTAGGCGGGAATCCAGAACCTTTGGAACTTGAGATTTATAATTTAGAATTTTTTTACAAGGGGGTGATTTAATATATGCCATCAATGTATTGTGTAAAATGTAGAGCTAAAAAGGAAGTTGCAAATCCGGAAAAAGTTACTATGAAAAATGGTAAACCAGCAATGAAAGGTAAGTGTCCAGATTGCGGAACCGGAATGTACCGAATCGGTACTGCATAATATTTTATTTAAATAGGATATGTATACCCCTCATCCTCTGTGGTGAGGGGTTTCGGTTTTATGTCATCCCCACGAAGACGGGGATCCAGACTATAATTACCTTATAACAATAATGAATATTTAGCTTGGATTCCCGCCTACGCGGGAATGACAATATACGTCAAAACTTAAATAAAATTCATCCTGTTTTTCTTTCTACAACTACCACATGACTATTATCATAATGGTCGTTAAATAATTCATTCCCTGACTGCAATGTTTTTCGATGTTTAGGTTTCGCCATATTGTGGGGGGGGCCTTGAAGGTGTGTTATAACATTTAATAACTGAGAAAATAAACCCGCACTACTTTCCAAGGTTACAATGTCTGCACTACAAGAACACGTTGCTATTGAGTCTTTTTCTTTCTTTGCCATAAGGTTATTATTATACTATAAGATATGCCATTTTTAAGTGATTTTTTTGTAGCTTGTGCTTCAAAGCAGCTTAAACACCCTCACCCTCTTCTCTCCTTCAAACAAACTAAGTTTATTTACCTTAAAAGAAACATCAACTTCTAAGTTGGATAACCTTTTCTTAATAACAAAATATTGCTGCTTTGAAGGAATTTTATATTTGGCAAGAGTTAATCGGGGAACATATTTTTCAGAACTTTCCATTGAAGAAGATATTTCTTTAATACTTTGACTAATTCTTTCTATTTCTTTCTCTCTTCTAAAATCAAGATATAAAACAATATTATTTCCAATTGTTAAGGCAACTTCAAATGCGTATAAATAAAATAAATTTTTATCAAACAAAGCTGTCTCTATTTTCTCTATCGTCGATTTTTTATCGGAAAATTCTCCAAATGAATAAACTAAGATATTATAGTTTTCGATCTTCTCCCATTGAAATTGAGGGTACTTTTTCCTAAAATTTGCCAGTTGATCAACGATTTGATGCTTGGTTTCATCAGTTAATTCTATCTTAAGTGTTAGTTTCATATGTGTTGTTTTGTCATCCCCGTGAAAACGGGGATCCAGGGAATGACAGTTTGGACTATAAATTAAATACCTTAGCTATGTTACGTGTTGAAAAATTTTTGAGATTAGTAACAACTTCTCTTACTTCTGCTCCGATTAACTTTGCCTGCTTTTTTTTATTTTCTAACTGTTTATCCCCTTCCGTCACCGCGATTATACTTGGTGAAATTTTTTTTACCAACTCGAAGTAGTCTTTGTTTGTGTGGAAAAAAGGCAAAAGAACAATCATGTCAACCATATTTAAGTTCGATAAAATTTCCGCTCTTTCTGATTGTTGATGAACCGGAAGTTTTCTTTTGTGTTTTTTAATAAACTTATCTGATTCTAAAGCAATGATTAAAAATTCACCCTGTTCTTTAGCTGCTTCCAAAAATTTCAGATGACCATAATGGATTAAATCAAAACATCCTCCAACCAAAACCGTTTTTTTATTCTGAAAGATTGAAGTATATTTCTTTATATCTGAATATGGAATGATTAACGCCTTGTTTTTCATTTTAATATTATACCTCAAACCCATTGTCATTCCCGCGGAGGCGGGAATCCAAGTGTCCTGGATCCCCTCCTTCGAGGGGATGACAACCTCGTCTTACTTATATACAATTAACACATGGATCTAACTACTGAAATCGTTGAGGAAAAACAAAATGCTTTGATTGTATTAAAAAAAGAATATCCTTTTATTTTTCTCTTGAAAAACGAATTAAAAAGAGTCTCCATCAATCCTTTTAGTTCTCCTTTTATTCCAAAAAATATCAAAATGTTTCGTTATATTTTTGTTGTTAACGAAGTTGTGACAATGGATCGTGTCAGCAAAAATAAAGATATTATTTTTATCTATCTTTTTTTTGATAAAAAAAATCATTCAAGTAATTTAAAAAATTATCCGAAAAATATAAAGATTATTACCGTTAACGGCTCCCATCTTGAAAAAAATGAAATTGATAAAATCCTTTGGTTTGCTCTTTCTAAAAGCGAGGAAACTGTTCTTAATCTAAATTTATCTCAATTAGTAAAGAAAAAAATAAATTTTGTTCCTGATATTTCTCTGAGCTACAAAAAATTTATTACTAAAAAAAAATTAATCTTGTTTGCGATTTTTTCCATTATTCTTATTCATATTGCTTTTATTCCTTTTCTTTTTCTGTCATTTTTCTTCAATTACCAAAATTATTTGGCTCTTAAAAAAAATTCTCTAAAAAACGTTAATAATTCATTATTGGCAAACGACATTTCAAAAAAATTATATTCAATTGCCCGACCGACCTACTTATTATTCGGGGTTGCTATCTTGCCGGACAATCTATTAGATATTAATGAAAAAAGCACTCTAATTATTAAACAGGCTCAATTACTTTTGAATAACTTTAAAGGATTAGAGGATATTTTTTTTCAACAGCAAAAATCAGCAGAACAAAAAAGTATTTTGACTTTACGAATTGAAAAAATTAAAAGCAGCTTAGATAGCATTCAAGAAGAACTTAATATCATTGCTCAAAAAATACCAATAAAAAATAGTTTTTTTGATCAAATAAAAAAACAGTTGATCGAACAGTCGGATAATATTCAAAAAGCACAAAAAGTGATAGATTATTTTCAAAAAACTATTTCACAGGAAAAAATAAGTAAATATGTGGTTTTTTTTGCCAATAACATGGAGCTTCGTCCAGGTGGCGGCTTCTTAGGATCATTTGGTGTTTTCGAAATCGGAAACTATAGTATCGGAGATATAAAAATATATGATATTTATGATGCCGATGGCCAACTGACAGTCCACTTAGATCCACCAAAACCAATTGCGCAATATCTAAACGTTCCTCATTGGTTCTTTAGGGATTCTAATTTTTCCCCTGACTTCTTTACCAATTACCAGAAAGCTTTATTTTTTCTCGAAAAAGAAATGGAAATGACCGGTTTTTCCGGCGGAATTTTACTTACAACTACTGCCATTGAAAATATTTTATATGCCTTTAATGATCTATATCTGCCCGATTTTAAAGAATACATAAATGCTAAAAATTTTTATTTAAAAACTCAGCTTTATGTGGAGAAAAAATTTTTTCCCGGATCAATTCAAAAAAAAACGTTTTTATCTTCCATAGTCAGGCAAATAAAAAATAATTTCAATTCTGTTGACCCAAAAAATCTATTTTTTCAAATTAAAAAGTCCTTCGATGAAAAACAGATAGTTGTTTATTTTGAAGATCAAAATTTTCAATCCCTTTTTGACTCTAGTTTTTGGTCTGGACGGGTAATTGATCCAAAATGCACAATATCTGACCAATGCATAACAGACTATATTTTCCCATATGACGCCAATCTTGGAGCCAATAAAGCCAACTTTTTCATTAATCGCTTTGTTAACTTAAAAATTAAGATTGATTCTCAAGGACAAATTAGCCATCTTCTTTCCATTCAATATAAAAATGACTCTCCAGCAGAAATTTTTCCTACTGGTTATTACCGAAACTATTTTCAAATTCTCCTTCCTAAAAATTCTACTTTAAATCAAATTACAAAGGATGGTGTTCTAGTCGAAAATATTGATCAAATGGACGACGAAAAGTATAAATTAATCGGATTTCTTTTTGAACTGGCTCCGGGAAAAATAGCCAATATTAAAATCAGTTATCAATTAAATGAACCGTTTAAAAAAGGAAAAAATATTTATCAATTAGTCGTTCAAAAACAAACTGGAGCAAAAAACTCCGATTTTATTTTGGAATTTGAATTAAATAAAAGCATTTCTATCCTTAATCAAAATTTTTCTCCTATTGTTAAAGATAATCAAATCATCTATAATACGAACTTATTAACTGACAAAATATTTTTCATTGAGTTAACAATGAATTAGAATTTGATAATAGTTATAATCGTTACAAATTTTATAAAAATTATATGAAAAACAAGAAATCACATGCTTCAACAGATAAAGTTTCTTTGAAAGCTGAATTACGAACCATTTTTGGCAAAAAATTAAATAAGGTCCGAAAACAAGGATTAGTCCCAGGTAATATATTTGGACCTGATTTTAAATCTAAATCTATCTCTGTCGTTTATAAAGATCTTGTTAAAACCTATAAAATGGTTGGTGAAACCGGTATCGTTTATATATCTCTAGACAAAGAAAATATTCCAGTTTTAATAAAAACTATTCAAAAACATCCGTTATCAAGTTCTCTGCTTCATATTGATTTTAGAAAAATCGATCTTTCTAAAAAGATTGAAACTAACGTTCCGGTTAAGGCAGTTGGCATTTCTGAGGCTGTTTCCCAAAAAGCTGGCGTTCTTCTTTTCCAATCTGAAACTCTATTAGTAGAAGCACTACCTGAAGATATTCCTTCTCACATCGATGTTGATATCGCAGTGATCAAAGAAATCGGTCAGGAAATAAAAGTTGCCGATCTTAAAAAATCAGATAAGTATGAGATAAAAACTCCGGCTGAAAAAGTTGTTGTTGCCGTCATTGCCCACAAAGAAGAAAGTATTGTCCCAGAAACAGCCGTTGCGGCTCCTGAGATAATCACTGAAGCCGTCAAGGAAGGGGAAGAAACACCTGTCGAAGGCGGGGTCGTCCCGGCTGCACCTGCTAAAAAAGAAGCTCAAGCACAGCCTGCCCCAAAAAAATAAAGTTTTAAAATCTATTATATGACAATAATCAAAAGTGAATTTTCATTAGCTTTAAATCAGGTTGCCACCGAAAGAGGCATCTCTGCTGATGATGTTGTCTTATCGATTGAACAAGCTATTATTGCCGCATATAAAAAAGAATATTCTAAAGAGGAAGAGGAAATCAAAGTTGTCGTCAACAAGGACACTGGTGAAGCCAGAATATTTAAAGATGATAAAGATATTACTCCTCCGGGTTTTGGACGAATCGCAGCTCAAACTGCCAAACAGGTTATCTTGCAAAAAATTAGAGAGGCAGAGAAAAAAACTGTGGCTTCTCATTATTTGTCTCAGGTTGGAACTTTAGTCAAAGGTCGTATTATTCGTTATGACGGCTATAGCGCTTCAATCGACATTGGTAAAGCTGAAGCCATTCTTCCTAAAGAAGAACAGATGAATAATTATCAATATCGAGTTAATGATAATTTAATTGTCTATCTTAAAGAAATTTCCAGTGATAAATTTGATAATCCGAGAATTATTGTTTCTCACTCTCATCCTAAATTGATAGAGGAATTATTTAAACGGGAAGTTCCGGAGATAGCAAACGGTACGATTGAAATTAAAAAGATTGTCCGAGAACCGGGTGAACGAGCTAAAATAGCGGTTACTTCGACCCAGTCGGGTGTTGATCCGGTTGGAGCCTGTGTTGGTCAAAAAGGTGTTCGGGTTCAAACTGTGATTGATGAATTGGGTGGAGGCGAAAAAATTGATATTATTCAATGGAATCGCGACGAAAAATTGTTTTTAATGGCGGCTCTTTCACCGGCTAAAATTACCTCCGTCGAGATTGATAAAACCGGAAAAAGGGCTAAAGTAACCGTTGATGAAAAAGAAGCTCCTTTGGCTATAGGAAAAGGCGGAATCAATGTTAATTTAGCCTCAAGACTGACCGAATTTGAAATTGATATTGTCCAAACTAAATCTGAAACTCCTGAAGCCACTCCTGAAAATAAAGTTACCGAAGAAAAACCAAAGGCGTAATTCTATGAAAACTCGTCCCCCCATCGTTGCCATCCTCGGCCATGTTGATCATGGTAAAACTACTCTTCTTGATTTTATTAGAAAAAGTAACATTACCGATAAAGAATATGGTGGTATTACTCAAAAGATTGGTGCTTATGAAATTACGACTGAATTTAAAGATTACAAAACCAATAAAATAACTTTTATTGATACTCCGGGACATGAAGCTTTTACCAAGCTTCGAGCTCGAGGGGCTAATGTGGCTGATATTGCCCTACTTTTAATTGATGGAAAAGATTCTGTTATGCCACAGACTGAGGAATCAATTTCTCATATTAAAGCGGCTAAAATACCGTTTATTGTTGTTATCAATAAGATCGATTTGCCGGAAACTAATCCAGATAAAGTTAAAAATGATTTGTTGAAATATGAAGTATTAACTGAAGGTAAAGGCGGAGATATTCCGGTTGCCTTAGTTTCTGCTAAAACCGGCAAAGGTATTAACGAACTTTTGGAAACAATTCTTTTTATTGCATCCGATTTGAAGCTTGTG
The DNA here is from genome assembly GCA_038061735.1 of Patescibacteria group bacterium. Lineage (GTDB taxonomy): Bacteria > Patescibacteriota > Microgenomatia > UBA1406 > GWC2-37-13 > GWC2-37-13. The sequence continues at coordinate 5,637 of JBBTYO010000049.1, read as the reverse complement.
TACGATGAAAAAAATCCTGTCCAAGCTTATATTATTGAAACAAAAAAAGATCGTCGTGGAATCGTCGCCAGTGTAATAATCAAAGACGGCATGATAAAAATAGCCGATACAGTCTATGTTAATGATCAAAAAATAAAAGTTAAATCGTTAATCAACGATTTAGGAAAAAATATTAATCAAGTAATCCCTTCTAACCCGTTTGAGTTAACAGGTTTCAACGAAATGCCTGAAGTGGGAAGCATGATCAAACAACAAACAGCTGAATTAGTTCCTACAACCGATTTACCCACCGAAGCCTTGGCGAAGGCGGGCCCATTAACTCTTGAAGATGTTTTGAAAGTAGAAGTGGTCGAAAAGAAGTTACCTGCCATAATCAAGGCTGATTCACAAGGCAGTGTCGAAGCCATAAAGAATTCTTTAAAAGATAATACCAATTTGAATATTGTTCTTTTAGCGGTTGGGGAAATTAATAAATCGGATATATTTTTAGCAAAAGCGACTAAATCAATCATTATTGGATTTACGGTAAAAACTAGCCACGAAGCTGAAAGTTTGGCTAAACAAGAGAAAGTCATTATTAAAAGCTATCAAATTATTTATGAACTTTTAGACGAACTGAATGAAGTAGCCAATTTAATAAAAGAAAAAGAAGAAAAAGAAAAGAATTTAAAAGGAGAAGCTCAGATACTGGCTAATTTTATCATTGAAGGTGAAAAAATCTTCGGAGTTTCCGTTATAAAGGGAAAGATTAACCTTGGTGATGAACTGGAAGCTTTTAGAAAAAACAAACCTATAGGAAAAACTAAATTAGTATCTTTAAAAGTGAGAGCTAAAATAGTTAATGAAGTAAAAAAAGGCCAGGAAGCCGGAATGATATTTGGTCCTCCACTTGACTTTTTGGTTGGGGATGTGGTAAAATCTATCCTATAAGAAATATGGATAACAACCAAAACACTTTAGCTCGTATCCAGGAAATTACTACCAAGTGCCGTTCGGCCGTTATTGTTGTTCCTCCAAATCCGTCCATTGATGCCATTGCTGCTTCCACTTCCCTCTATTTAGCCTTAAGTAAAATGGGTAAAACTGTTTCTATCGCTTGTAGTCAGAAAGTCCAATCAGATTTAGTCGCCTCAGATAAATTTCAAAATATTATTGGTGCCGGAGGCGATAGTTTGATGGTCTCATTCCCGTACGCTGATGGAGCAATAGATAAGGTTGATTATAATATTCAAGGTCAATCTTTTAATTTGGTTGTTACTCCCCGCCCGGGATTTCAAAAATTAAATCCTAATCAAGTTAACTTTTCCTATACCGGTGGCTTGGTCGATGTAATTTTTGTCATTGATGCTCCAACTTTAAATAGCTTAGGGACAATTTATACTGATAACCAGAATCAATTTAATGGAAAAGATATTGTTAATATTGACCGCCATTTAACCAATGCTTATTTTGGCACAGTCAATTATGTTAATAAGACAATTTCATCTATCTCTGAGTTGGTTTTATCGATTCTACAGACTTTGGGTGTTGAAATTGATAAAGATATTTCTACTAATCTTTACGCTGGAGCAGCTGCCTCAACCAACAATTTTACTTCTTATTCGACCAATGCTGACACCTTTGAGCATATTGCCGCATTACTTAGATTGGGTGCTGTTAAAAAAGCTTTCAAAAAACCAGTTCCTGCTACCGCTCCACCACAACAAATAATGAGACCACAACCCCAGGTAATTAATTCAATGCCAAGTCATAGTCCTGAAGTACCAAAATCTAACCCTATAGAATCTGTTGAAAAAGAAGCTCTTATTGATAAGCCACAAACTAGCCAAGAATGGCTAAAACCAAAAATCTTCAAAGGCGGCGGTTTGGTATAATTACTGCATGTATTTTGCTTTAGGAATTGCTTTTATTTTTATTCTCATTACCCTTTTTATTATTCGTCAGTGGCTGAATCAGCTTGAAGAAAAAACCACCTTATCATCTGATATTGTTGAATGGTTAAAAACATCAAATCTTTCCGTTGATCAAAAATTATCAAAGAACCTGGAAATATTTGCTTCTGTCCAAAAATCGATTGGGGAATTTTCTGAGATCGGTCGATCAATGAAAGAATTACAGGAATACCTGACTTCACCAAAGTTGCGAGGAAATATCGGGGAACATGTTTTAAAAGAACTATTAGCTCAAAATTTTCCGAAATCTTCCTACAAACTTCAATATCATTTTAAAACCGGTTCAATCGTTGATGCAGTTCTTATCACTTCCCAAGGTTTAATTCCTATTGATTCAAAATTTCCGATCGATACTTTTAAAAAAATTGCCAGAGCAACTAATAAAGATGAAATTGCATCCATAAAAAAAGACTTTGAACGAGACGTCAAAAAACACGTCGACGATATTGCCAGAAAATATATTTTGGCTGAAGAAAAAACCGTTGATTATGCCATCATGTACGTCCCTTCCGAAAGTGTTTATTATGAATTAATTAATAACGAATCAGTATTTGATTATGCCGGACAAAATCGTGTCTTGCCTGTTTCTCCAATGAGTTTTTATGCTTATATTAAAGCCATTCTTATTTCATTTGAAGGTGAAAAAATTGAAACTAAAGCCAAAGAAATTTTAAAAATCTTACAGGCGATAAAAAAAGATTATCAAAAAACCGATGAAGCATTCTCTGTTTTAAATAAACATGTAACCAATGCATATAATCAAAGCTCACAGGTGGCTAAAACTTTTTCTTCATTGGGACAAAAACTAGAAAGCACAAACTTGATGACTATTGAGAAGGAAGAAAAGTTAATTGACTAAGATGTCATCCCCTTGAAGAAGGGGATCCAGTCTATAATTAGTCTGGATTCCCGCCTTCGCGGGAATGACAGTTTTTTTATATGCAAATCACTTTCAAACACGAACTTAAGCCCGATGATAAACTAACTAACGACAAAATTGTAAACTTGATCTTAAAATCTCGCAACATCAAGGATCTTGATCAATTTCTCAACCCTCCCTCCCCCCTTACCCTAACTTTGAATGACTTCGGTCCATATAAAAAATCTTTCGAAAAAGTTATGAAAATACTTAAAGATATTAAAGAAAAAAATCAAATGATCGTTGTTTATACCGACTACGATGCTGATGGAATTACCGGCGGAGCCATCCTATGGGAAACCCTGTATTTGCTTGGTTTTAAAGTCATGCCTTATGTCCCCCATCGAAAGTTGGAGGGCTATGGTTTTTCAAATATAGGAATTGATAATGTTAAAAAACAATTTGACCCCGCTCTCATTATTAGTGTCGATCACGGAATTACCAAGGTCGAAGAAATAAAATATGCAGCAAAACTTGGAATAAAAATAATCGTCACCGATCATCATTTGAAAGGTGATAAAATTCCAAATGCTGAGGCCGTCTTTCACATCCCTGCTCTTTCCGGTTCCGGCGTCGCCTATTTTTTCGCAAAAGAGATTTTTGACGCTCTCAAAACCCCCGCGGTTGAGGAGCGAAGCGGGAAAACCGCGGGGGTTAATTCCAGCTTGGCAAATAATTTTACTACCGATTATCTCGCCCTCGCCTCCATCGGCACAATCGCAGATCTTGTTCCTCTTACCGGCCCTTCCCGTTCACTTGTCAAATACGGACTCGAAACTTTTCCTAAAATAAAGCGTTTTGGGATAAAGCATATTTTAAAACAGGCGGGTATCCAAGATAAAAAAATTACCCCATACGAAGTTGGATTTATGATCGCACCAAGGATAAATGCGATCGGTCGACTGGAACATGCAATTGATGCGCTACGTTTGCTTTGCACCAATGATGAAAAAAAGGCCTATGATCTCGCCCACAAAATCGGAAATGTAAATGTGGAGAGACAGGAATTGGTTGAAAAATCAGTGACAGAGGCACGCGAAATAATCCGTAATTCGAAATCCGTAATAAAAAATAAAATAATTATCCTAATATCTGATAAATGGCACGAGGGTATCATCGGTTTGATCGCCTCAAAGATCGCCGAAGAATTTTATCGGCCGACTTTGGTTTTGACGAAAACTGAAACCGGCTATAAAGGTTCAGCCCGCTCAATCCCCTCTTTTCACGTTACCGAATTTTTGCGTTCCCTGAAAAAAAATCTAATCGACGTTGGCGGTCATAAACAAGCCGCCGGCTTTACTTTAGAAAAAGAACAGCTGAACAACTTTGTGACGGCCGCACGAGAGTTGTCATCAAAATTAATTAAAGATAAAGACTTAGAAAGAAAAATTGAAGCCGATCTAAAAATTCCCATCTCAAAAATTAATTTGGATTTAGTTAGATCTTTGGAAGCTTTGGAACCTTTTGGTATGGACAATCCGCGACCAACTTTTTATAGCGAAGGAACTCTTACTGGCGCCCAACTCCTCGGCAAGACCCAAAAACATTTAAAAATTTGGGTGTCAGATGTTATCAACGAAACTGTTTCTGTCATTCCCGCGAAAGCGGGAATCCAGTCTCTAGAATTAATATCTTTTAATTCTGCCGAAAAGTTCAAAGACTTATCTCGCGGACAAAAAATAAAAGTAGTTTACAACTTAGATATTAATGAGTGGAATAACAAAAAAACCTTGCAAGGGAAAATTATTTTTTATTTCTTCCCGGTCCACGAAAAATTTTAGTCCAGTTCCATTTTGAATGATTGTGAGGTCTAGTAATAGGAATTTTATGTTGAGCCACAGTTCTTCTATTTGAAAAATGATTTGTTTCTGCGTTGGTGTTTGGTTGACAAATAGTATAAGGAGGTACTTTTTTAATTAACTTTTCAATTTCTTTATTTGATTTTTTACCATGAGCCATTTTTTTAGCTAGTTGCTCAATTGTTCCTGCAGCATATTTATTACCATGCATTTGGTCAATTAAAAAAGCTCGTAGACTTTCTAAGTCAGAGGAAGCTAATCCTTGAAAACCTATACCAAGTCTTTTTGCAATAAATTTAATATTGCTAATTACACTTTCATTATCATTATCTGATTGTTCCATATTAAAAAACCCGCATTGCTGCGGAGTAGGTAATTTACAATTTAGGTTTATTATTCACACCGCAGATCTCAATAAAAAGATTATGCCTGATAATGAGCTTTAAAGACATGAATTTCATAAGTTATGTTATAAATTATCATTTTCCTGTCCTAACAATGATTTGAGTTGGTGTTTAATTTTATTAAAACCCCATCGTTTTTTACCTATCCAGATACCTTCAACATAAACGTCTATTTCTTCATCTTTTAAACATGCTACTCCCATTCTATGATTACCATCAGTCATAGTAATTACCATTGATTCTTTACCGTGAATATTTTCCATGCTGATTGCTGCTTTTGGTAATTCATCATGAGCTTCTCCTTTAACTGCCCTGACAGCCCTATCTTCATGAACAAGATTTTCTTTTGTGAATAATAATCCTTTATTTAATAATCTTTGCGGTTTTATACGTAATACTTTTCCAATAAAGGCTTCAAGTGGGCTATTTTTTTTAAATTCCATATATTAAAAAACCCGCATTTCTGCGGGTAGGTAACTTACAATTAAGTTAATTTACTCACACCGCACATAGCTCTTAATAAAAAGAGCTTGCCAAGTAATGAGTTGATAAACTGTGTTTTT
>JBBTYO010000048.1:0-6028 GCA_038061735.1 Patescibacteria group bacterium | reverse complement strand
TCAAAAAATCCTTTGTCTTTCTTCTTATTAGTTTACTGGCCGGTTTTTATTCTAAGGCAGATGTTCTTATTCTAAATTTTATAAAAGGCAAACAGGCCGTCGGAATTTACTCAGCCGGTTACCGATTTTTAGACGCTCTGATGTTTGTCGTTACCGCCTATAACGTTTCCTCGATGCCGTTGTTTTCCAAATTAGCTAAAGAAAAAAAGAAGAAGATATTTATTAATAAAATTAAAAAGGACGTTACTTTAGTTTTTGCGATTGGTATGTTTGTTGCATTAGGTTTTTATTTTCTAGGTCCAATTATTTTACCACTCGTTTATAAAAATACCTATTTTCAATCAATTCAAGTACTCCGAATTATTATTTTTGCTTTACCACTAATTTTGTTGACATCTGTTTTTTTGAACTCTATTTATGCTTTAGGAAAAGCAAAAACTGTTATTTACATTTTTTTATTTCAACTAATTTTTAACATCGGCCTAAATTTATTTTTTATTCCAAAATTTAGCTTTTTTGCGTCAGCTTATATTACATTGTTGGGAGAAGCTATAAACACTTTGTTAACTTTTGTAGTATTAAGGTCCGTCCTAAAAAGAGGACGGACCTTATTTAAAGAGAGTCCTTTATGAAAATATCTGTCGATGGAGGAGCATTAAACCTAAAAAATAGTCAGCGATTTGGGACGTTTATTTTTTCTGAAAATCTAATCAAAGCTCTCCAGCTTTGTGATAAAAAAAATCAATATAAAATTTATACTTTTGAAAATTTAAAACCTAAACTATTTTGGATGAAGGGACGGATAAGTATTGAAGAGATTAAAAAAAAGAGTGACGTTTTTCTTGCCCTAAATCAAGCACTACCATTATATGTTGCCGGAAAAACTATTAGCTTCTGCCACGGTCTTTCGTATCATTTTTTTCCGCAATATTATTCTAAGAAAGATGTGGTTCGTTTGAATAGACAACTAAAAGAAATTATTAAACATTCTGACAAAATAGTTGTTTCATCAGAAAAAGTTAAGGATGAGCTTGTATCGATTAATCGATTAATTGATAAGAAGATAATTGTGCTTCCATTCGGAATACCGACTGATATGTTGGATAAACCCGCCTTCGCTAAAGCTATAGCGGGCAAGAAAAAATATTTTCTCTTTGTTGGCATGGATCACCCGATCAAAAACATTAATTTTATTAAGGAAGCTTTTAACGAATTTAAAAAAGATAAAAAATATAAAGATTATAAACTTTATACCCTGACAAAAAACGTTTCTCGAGAAAAACTACGTCTTCTTTATAGAAACGCAACTGCGTTATTAACTGCTTCTCATTACGAAAGCTTTAACTTTCCTGTTCTTGAAGCTTTATCCCAAGGTTGCCCAGTCATAGGACTCAAATCAGCAATTATTCCAGAATTAACACCTTATGTAAATTTTGCGAACAATCTTGATGAATTTGTTGAGAATATGAAGAAAATTATCATAAAACCAAATCCCAAATCAATTAACCAATTGTACAAAAACTTTAACTGGGAAAATTATGTTAAAAATCTAGTAAAATTATATTGACTATATGAAACTGTCTGCCGTAGTTTTAACAAAAAACGAGGAGAAAAATATTGAAAGATGCTTGAGGTCATTAGATTTTTGTGATGAGATTATAGTTATTGATGATTATTCGATTGACAAAACAGCTGAAACAGTTCATAAAGTCCTTAAAGTTCATAAAGTTTATAAAGTAATTCAAAGAAAACTCAATGGTGATTTTGCGCAACAAAGAAATTTTGGATTGAGTAAAGCAAATAATGAATGGGTTTTGTTTGTTGATGCAGATGAAGAGGTGAGTAAAGAATTAAAGAAAGAAATCATAGGTCTGGATTCCCGCCTCCGCGGGAATGACACTGATACATATTTTATTAAAAGACGGGACTATTTTTGGAATAAGGAATTAAAATTTGGAGAGGTGAAAAAAGTGAGGGAACAGGGAATTGTCCGTTTAGTTAAGAAAAATTCCGGAACTTGGATGGGCTCTGTTCATGAAGTTTTTTATACCGCCAAAAATATTGGTCAACTTGACGGTTTCATAAATCACTATCCTCATCCCACATTGAAGGAATTTATTAATGACATTAATAATTATTCGAGTATCCGAGCTGAAGAACTGTTTAATAGGGGAACAGGAACTAATGTTTTTGAAATTATTTTTTTTCCTTTTGGTAAATTTCTTTATAACTATTTTTTTAATTTAGGATTTTTGGATGGCCCGGCTGGTTTTACTTACGCCTTCATGATGAGCTTTCATTCTTTTTTGGTAAGAGCAAAACTTTACCAGTTCTGTCATTCCCGCGCAGGCGGGAATCCAGACGTTCCTGGATCCCCGTTTTCACGGGGATGACTACATAAATTAAATTATAAATATTTTATTTTTACTTACTTGTTTACTATTCTCTTTAGGCCAATTGGGAAGAGTCTCCTTTTTTAATCAACAAGTAAACTTTTATTTGTATGAAGTAATTTTGACATTGAGTTTGTCTATTCTTTTTTTTAAATACCGTTTTAAACCTATCAAAGAAAATTGGAGAAAATTTCTACCAATTTTTATTTTCTTGGGTATTTTACTGGTTTCACTGTTAGTCAACATAACAAAATTTACGCAGTTTGAAAACTTGGTTGGTTTATTATATTTATATCGTTTGCATCTATATTTTATTTACTTTTTTTATCTTCAATATCATACACAAAAAAACAAAGAATTTTCGAAGGTTATTAAAAACGGAATTTTTGTTGTTGCAGTTTTAACTATAATCTCAACTTTAGTTCAATATTTCTTGTACCCTGACCTAAGGAATTTATTTTATCAAGGATGGGATCCTCATCTTTATCGAACCTTTGGAGTTTTTTTTGATACTTCAATCGCCGCGGCAATTTTTGGAATTTTTTTACTGATCGTCAATCAACCAATAATAAAAATAATTTATTTGTTATTAGTCGCTCTAAGTTTTTCTCGTTCCATCTATCTTGGCCTTTCGTTAACTTTGATCTATTCATTTATCCGCCAAAAACAATTTATTAAAATAGGATTATTTTTATTATTTTTTATAACTTTAATTTTTTTTATTCCAAAGCCTTCAGGAGAAGGAGTCAATTTAAAAAGAATTTACTCAATTGCTTCACGTGCTGAAGATTACCGGCAAGGGATTGATCTTTGGAAAAATAAGCCAGTTCTTGGATACGGCTATAATCGAATCCGTTATATAAAAAATAGTGATTCTATTCATTCCGGCGCCACTTTCAGTTCCAGTTTTCTTACAATTCTGGTATCTTCCGGAATTCTAGGTTTACTAAGTTTTATTTGGACTTTATGGAGTTTAAGTAAATCAAACAAAATAGCCCCAATTTTATTGATTTTTTTATCTATTATTTCTTTGTTTGATAATGTTCTTCTACACCCGTTTATTTTGTTCTTATTATTTATTAATCTTTCTGATAAGTGACTTTGATCGTTTTTGTTTCTACATTACCGGCTATATCTTGGGCCGTTGCCACAATCTGATTATCACCGTCTTTCAAGCGGACTGAAGTTTCAAAACTGCCATTGGCATCAACCACAACCGGCAAATCATTAATGTGAATATAAGTTTCTTTATCAGTATTTCCTTTTACTTTTATTTCCTGATTGTTGGTTGTTGAGTTATCCGATGGCTCTGTGATTTCTAATTTTGGCCTATCATTTTTGTAAAAAACTTTATAAGTAATCGTGTTTTTTTCTGTTTTATTATCTTTTGATTTGGCTTTAATATATACGTCATTATCGCCTTTTTCCAAATCACCGATTTCTTCACTAAAAGTATCTGAAGATAATTCTATTTCCTTTACTTTTTTTGCGTTTAGATAAAAATCTAAAACATCAAAATTTAATATTGAGCCTATTACAATAATTTTTGCACTGTTTGTAGCTTGAGGAATTGAACTAATATCAATCGAGTTAAAACTGTCTTCGGTTTTGAATAGTGGTTTGGCCGACGGTTGTGGAAATAATCCGGAAATAAAGCTTGAAGTATTTAATAAAAGTTTTATACCAAAAGTAAAAATAAAATATAAAACAATAAAAAGGATCACGACATACAGAATGATCGTGTTTTTCATTTTTTTCTCTTGTACTCGCTCTAATCTTCCCATGAGCCGACGGTCAGAATCGAACTGACTACCTACTGTTTACGATACAGTCGCTCTGCCAGGTGAGCTACGTCGGCAATGTGACTTATTACATCAAAAACCTGTAATGAGAATATTATAGACAAAATATTTTAAGATTGCGACACTTTACTATCCGAGGAACTTGGAGCACTGACGATCAGAGCCGATGGTGTAGTTTTTTTATCTTCATAAAATCTTCATTGTATATTTTTTATACTTTCTATGAAAATTGTTACAAATTCGCTTTTCCTTAGAAAAGCAAAATATGAAAAAATTTATAGGGTCAATAGTGCCGTTTTTTTTATTTCATCTTGTTTGTTGTGGCGGCCTGATTATTTTTCTTGCCTCTTCCGGTTATCTGCTTCTGGTTAGTCAGGAAGGAGATAGAAAAACGTTTCTTATTCCGCTACTTCTCTTAGGAGGCTTATTCTTTTTTTTACATCAATATTACGGAAAGTGTTGCGAAAGAAAAGGACATAAAAATATTGGAGATCACTTGCTTTTGATTAGTTTTTATGTAGTATTTTCTATCATCTTCGGGATTGCTTTTTCCCTAAAAATCAGCATTCGGTCCCATCATCTTTGATGCCGGTAAAGGCTTGTTAATTATCTTTGAGCCAATTGAAGTATGAAGAAGTGAATTAATCAAAACATACAAAGCAACAACAACTCCGGCAATGAAAACGCCAAAGGAAAACTTTGAAAATTTATTTTCTTTCATATTTTAATAATGCTACAGACGGTATTAAGATTTAATTAATGATTGTCTGCAATATCTTTCTTTAATAAACACTCCTATATCAAGAACACGATTTTGGAAGTTTTTAGATAGGAAACTCCAAAGACAAAATTTCCAGTCATGGTTTATTGGACAACGGTTTTAATTTGAAGAACCAGTTTATTGTCATCCATCATTGATGGATATATTATTAAATCAGTGATTAAGATTTTATGAAGATGACTAATAAAAACTTAATCAAATCTTAATACTTAATATGTATAATAAGTCAATGCTTATCATAGAAGATGAACAACATCTGTCTAATGTTGTGAAAAAGGGGTTGATTGAAGAAGGATTCGCCGTTGATCAGGCGTTTGACGGGGAAGAAGGTTTGTATTTAGCCGAATCAGAAAGCTACGATCTGATCATTCTTGACCTGATGTTGCCAAAGATAGAAGGAATTGAAGTCTGCCGTCAACTTCGCAATAAAAAAATAAAAACTCCGATCCTAATGTTGACCGCTAAAACAAGGGTCGAAGAAAAAGTCGCCGGAGTTGTTGCCGCCGCCGATCCAATAAAACCGACTGCTAAAACAGCCATAGAAAAGATGAAAGAACTGGGATTGGAGGTGGCCATGATCACCGGTGACAACAAAAAAACCGCTGAAGCGATCGGAAAACAGCTGGGAATAGAGCGGATATTTGCCGAAGTTCTTCCGGAAGAAAAAGAAAAATATGTGAAAAAACTCCAGGAAGAAGGAAAGTTTGTGGCTATGGTCGGAGACGGAGTCAACGATGCCCCGGCCTTGGCTCAATCGGATATTGGCATCGCAATAGGCGCAGGAACAGATGTGGCAATTGAAACAGCCAATGTGGTTTTGATGAAATCAGATCCGGTCGATATTTTAAGAGCGATCCGTTTGAGTAAAGCTACCGTCCGGAAAATGAAAGAAAATTTGGTGTGGGCGAGTGTTTATAATATTTTGGCGATACCGGTTGCCGCCGGGATTCTGTATCCAAAGTTTGGAATAACATTACGGCCGGAATTCTCCGCCCTATTAATGTCAATTTCATCTATAATTGTTGCTGTCAATGCCGTACTATTAAAGCGGG
>JBBTYO010000047.1:0-3171 GCA_038061735.1 Patescibacteria group bacterium | reverse complement strand
CCAGGCAAAATTAGTTCTTTTTACAACGGCTAGTGGAAAAAAACTAAAAAAATGTGAGACAGCCACTTGGGACCCGGCTACAAAGACACCCGGTGGTTGCGACTATGTGGAATGGTTGAAGTCATAATGTTAGAAATAGTTTGTCATTCCCGCGGAGGCGGGAATCTAGACTATAATTACATTTTATATGACAATAAAAAAATATTCTTTAGGAGAACTGCAGGCGAACTGTTATTTCTTGATTGAAGATCAAAATTGCCTGATCATTGACCCGGCGGACGACACCTCTTTTATTCTTGAAGAGATACAAAGACAACAGCTAAATTTAGTTGGTATGCTGGCAACCCATGGCCACTTTGATCATGTTGGAGCAGTCGGGGAGATCCAACTATCAATCAATGTTCCTTTATACATTTTTAAGGAAGATCAGTTTTTAATTGATAGATTAAATGAAACAGCCGAATACTTTTTAGGGTTTGACCCGCATTTTATTAAACCGAAGAACGTAAAATATCTGAAAGTAAAAAAGTTACAAGTTACAAGTTTTAAGTTGCAAATATTGAGTTCTCCCGGTCACACTCCCGGAAGCTGTTGTTTTTATTTTCCAGAAGAAAACTCCCTTTTTACCGGTGACACTTTATTTAAAGAGGGGATTGGCCGGACAGATTTATCATACAGTAGTAAAGACGATCTAAAAAAATCCCTAAAAAAAATATTTGAATTACCGAAAGAGACAATTGTTTATTCAGGTCATGGAGAGGACACAATTTTAGAAGATGAAACATAATCACGGAGAGCTTGTTTTTCATTTTTTATTTTACCTTCAACGACCTGGTCAAAAAGCGTTTGCAGAACTTGACCGATTTTAGGTCCTGGTTTAATTTTCAAAATTTTCATAACCTCGTTCCCGTCGATTTTTAAATCTTTAACCAGAAATGGTTGTTTTTGGACTTCCTCAAGGCGTTTTTTAAATAATTCTGTTCTCCATGAAGTTGGCGTAGCTCCCGAACCGATTCTGTCTGCGGTTCGAAGATCAAGCATATCCTGCAGATAATCTTTTGTTACTCCGCGAATAAATCTTCGGACGGCTTTGTCTGTTTGAGTTTCTGACACTGTAAATTGATGTTCGGCAACAAGTGTAATAAGTTTGTCTTTTTGCTTATTTGATAATTTAAATCGGTCAGCAATTTTTTCTGCCTGTTTTTTGCCAACTACTTCATGATTATAAAAGGTAATTAGATCGGTTTTTTCATCTTTATGGAAAGTTTTTGCTTTACCAATATCATGGATTAAAGTGGCAAATCTAGTGATAGAATCTTTTGACAGGCAATGTTTTAGAGCCATAATCAGATGAGTGCCAACGTCATAGACATGATGACGCTTGGGACTTTTTTGAGGTATGGTAAAACAAACATCAACCTCTGGCAAAATATATGAAAGTAGTCCAGTGCTTTTTAGAAAAAGAACTCCTTCGGCAGGATGATCTCCGCCTAAAATTTTTAAAAACTCATCCCTGATTCTTTCAGCGGAAATTTTAGTAATTAACAAAGCGTTTTTTTGAATAGAATTTCTTGTATTGTCTTCAATTAGAAAACCAAGCTGAGAGGTAAAACGAACAGCTCGAAGCAGCCGGAGAGCATCTTCATTAAAACGAATATCAGGATCGCCGACGGCTTTGATTAATTTATTTTTCAAATCATTCTGACCCCCGTAGGGATCAATAATTATTGATCCATCAAATGCCATCGCATTAATCGTAAAATCTCTTCGTGAAAGATCCTCTTCAACAGTTTTTGCCCATTCGATTTTTTCCGGATGGCGGGAATCGGAATAATCGGATTCGGTGCGAAAGGGGGTGATTTCGAAGACAGTAGGTAGTTTGTAGTTCGTAGTTTGTAGTTTAGAAGGAATAGAAACAGTTCCGTAAGTATTATTGTAAAAAGAATCAGGGAATAATTTTTTGATTTGTTCTGGGGTTGCATTGGTTGTGAAATCCCAGTTATCAACCTGTTTGTTTAGCAATGAATCGCGAACAGCACCACCCACAACATAAATTTGATAATTATTTTTTTCAAATTTCTTCATTAATGCAATTACTTCTTTTGGTAGTTTGATCATGTTAATATTATAACGGTTAAACGGTAATCTTAAAAGTGCCAAGCTTATTCTGACCTCGGAGGTCAGAATCGCGTGGCAGGGACAGCCTAATGCTATGAAGAAATAAGGGATTTTAAAATATCGAGATTTTTTTTATCTGGACCTTTTTTGTCAAAGCCAGGAGTTTCGATAATGAAGGGGAAGTTTTCTGTTTTTGGATGATTAAGTAAAGTCTTGAACTCATCAATATTAATTTTTCCTTCTCCAATATTATCATGGCGGTCGTGGCCGGAATTAAATTCATCTCGACTATCATTAATATGCCAAAGTTCAATCAAAGTATCGATCTCTAGCTTAACCAGTTTAGAAAAAAATAAATCTAATTCTTTTGTCGAATCAAACTTATATCCATTGGAAAACAAGTGGCAGGTATCAAAGCAAAGTCGGACTCGGGAATTATCAACATCTTTAACAATTTGAGATATTTCTTCAAGAGTCTGCCCAATCTTTCTATTCCCAGCATTTTCAATTATAAATAAAGATTCTTTTGGAGTTTTTTTAAGAACTTCTTTTATATTTTTTATCAATGTTAAATATTTTGGCTGGATAGGTACAACTTCTGAACGGCCGTCCAAGAGTGGCAACGTTAATTTATTTGTTTTTTTAAGTTTGTAAGAACCTAAATGAATAATTGAGCCCTTGACACCAAATTTTGGTGCAAGATTCATTTCAGAAATTAATGACATTTTAGACATATGTCCGATGCGGCTGTCATCAGCGAGATTAATCAAATAAGTGGCATGGAAATAAATCGGGACAATTGAGAATTTAGAATTCAAAATTAAGAATTGTTTAATTTCTTCATTAGTTGGTTTAGCAAAATTCCAACCTCGGGGTGAGGAAGAAAAAATCTGCAAACAGTTACCGCCAATATTGTTTATCCGTTTTAAAGCCTCCGAGTATCCACCAGAAATTGATTGATGTGCACCGAGTTTAATCATCATCAAATTATATCAATTAAAATTCCCCTTGACACATTAGCAGACATGGTGTATATTTGCTAAATATGGAAGA
>JBBTYO010000046.1:0-1941 GCA_038061735.1 Patescibacteria group bacterium | reverse complement strand
TTTATGTTCTAGGAACGGAAAAGCACGAATCAAGAAGAATTGATAATCAATTACGCGGTCGTTCCGGCCGTCAGGGAGACCCCGGTGAGTCTAGATTTTTTGTTTCCTTGGAAGATGATTTGATGCGGATTTTCGGCGGGGAACAAATCTCAAAAATGATGACCTTTTTAAATTTTCCGGAGGATCAACCTCTGACTCATTCAATGGTGACCAAGGCCATCGAACAAGCCCAAGTGAAAGTTGAAGGATTCAACTTTGATATCAGAAAACATTTGGTTGATTTTGATGATGTTTTAAATAAACAAAGACAGATAGTTTATGAACTAAGAAAAAAGATGCTTTTTGGTAGTAAAAATAATGCCGACTTTAAGCAAACTATCGCAGATATTTATCGGGACGAGATATCTGTTTTAGTGAATAATTATATGATGAATATTGACCAATTGACTGATGAAGATAAAGGAAAATTGATACAGGAATTAAACATGATGATTCCGTTTGATGAAAAAGAATTGAGCTCAATGATAGAGTCAAAAGACCAAGAAAAAATTGTTAACTTTTTGAATAGAATAATAGATAAACAATATGATATTAGAGAAAAAAAATTTGGAAAAGAAATTTGGGGGGATGTCATTCGAACAGTAGTTCTTTCAACAATTGATAAATTTTGGATGGATCATTTGACGGCAATTGAGGATTTGCGAGAGGGGATTAATCTACGAGGGTACGGACAGCTTGATCCGCTGGTTGAATATAAAAATGAAGCTTATTCAATGTTTGAAAAATTAATTGGGAATATTAATTTTGAAGTGACAAGACGTTTATTTAAAATTGAAATAAATGTAGGAGAAAATCATAATTTACATGTTCATAAACATGAAGAACCAAAAATGATCCTTCAGTCGGCATCAGCTATTGATCCGTTCAAAGTAAATGACCCCGACTTCGCCAAGGCTTCGTCGGGCGAAGCAAAAACCAATCCTCATAAGAAATTAGGAAGGAATGAAAAGTGTTGGTGCGAAAGCGGAAAGAAATACAAAAAATGTCATTATCCGAACTAATCCAGAACTTGACTTTTAAAAAGATATAGTAATATAATATAGGTGTTGGCAGTTGTTAAATTAACTATGTCAACCGAAATCTTGGAAAGTACAGCCGGATTGGAAACAGAGTGGATTTTTGACACAATTTTTTTACTATTTTTACTACCGTTTTTTGCCATGACTAATACTTAAAGAAAAATCAAAAGTCAAAAGTCAAAAATCAAAAGGCAAAAATTAAAGTAAAAAGTCAAAAGTAAAACAAAGGTCATTCCCGCGGAGGCGGGAATCCAGAACAAAAGCACTGGATCCCCGACTAGATCGGGGATGACAAAATCAATTACACTTGTTCCAAATGCCAAGATTTTTTACTTTGGCTTCTAACTGATCTTCTTTAAATTGTTGACTGTATTTTAGATCAGGTTTAATCATCATTATTTTAGCGAAGCCATTTGTTATTAAATAGTCGTTAACAAATAGATCATCAATATAAACGTAACGAAGAAGTCGTCCGTATTTATCTTTATCTGAAATATCTTTGACAAGGGTAATAATCTTTCCTTCGACCAATTTTTTATTTTCCAAGTAAGATTCATTGGCAAAACATTGTTCTCCGGTCTTTTTGTCTGTCGTATCATGATAAATTTCCGGAGTATTAATTCCAATATATCTAACTTTAATTTTTCCCTCAATTTCAATTGTGTCTCCATCAATGACACGGGTAACGAGGACGATTTGTTTGTCACCGACGAACGAGGTTGGGGTAGGAATATTTGTTGGAACAATCGAAACTTTCGGCAAGGGATTATTTTTGCTAAAAAATAATTGCAGAATTGCCAAAATTACTGCCAAGATATAGATTAAAAGCTTTTTATTTGTCCTAGTCATAAATTTATAAATT
>JBBTYO010000045.1:0-11497 GCA_038061735.1 Patescibacteria group bacterium | reverse complement strand
AGTCGATCAACAAGTGAAAGGTAAAATACCGAGTGATAATTTTGTTAATTTAAAATTAATTTCACAAATAAAGATTGTTGATCAAATTAAAAAACTTTCGCCAAAAGCAACATTGATTGCTTTTAAGGCAGAGTACGGTTTGTCAGAGAAAGATTTAATCAAAGAGGGTCAAAAAAAACTACAAGAGTCAAAAGCAGACTACGTCATTGCCAATGATATTAGTCAAAAAGATCGAGGATTTGAATCGGATGACAATGAAGTTTATGTAATTTCAAAAGATAAATCAGTTAAGAAAATTGCTTTTACTTCTAAACGTAAAATTGCAAAACAAATTATTGAGTTCGTGTCCATGTCCATGTCATCCCCGTGAAGACGGGGATCCATTCTTAGTCTGGATTCCCGCCGGAGCCTGCCCTCGACTCCGATCGGGGGCGGGAATGACATTGTATTTAATTTGTCTTTTTATATTTTCCTCTCCATCTTCATTATTAATAATAATCGAATAATCAATAGTCGGTTCATTAAAATTTACTTCCATTTTCCTCGCATATTTTAGATCAAGGGGATAGTCGACTCTTTCTTGTAAATGCTTTTCACGAATTTCCTTCTTTGTTTCAATCAAGATAAATTTTGCTTCGGGAATTTTTTTAAGGAGATTAACTCGATATTTTTCTTTGATAAATGTTTGAGCGATGACTAATTTTTTGTGTTTTTTTGTAAGTTCTTTAATATTCCCGATTAATTTTTTAAAAAACACATCTCTCATTTCATCTGTAAAGACAGTCTTTGTTTTGATTGCTTCCTTCATTTCTTCAGTCAAATCATTATCCCCATCATAAAAATAATAATTAAAATATTTTTCAAATATTTTTCCAACATATGTTTTTCCCGTCCCCGGCAGACCAAATAATATGATTAGTGACATAATAGAAATTATATATTAGAATATAGCTTGAGGAGGTGAATAATATGACAGGATATGTAGTTAATATTGAAGAAAAAAGTCTGCAAAATAGTTATTTTCGCGAAGTGCTTTTTACAACAAATAAAAGTCAGTTAGTTGTCATGGCACTGAAACCTGGAGAAGATATTGGAATGGAAGTCCACCCCGAGCACGATCAATTTATAAGAATAGAATCGGGGACAGGCAAGGCGATCATGAATGGAGAAGAGTATGAAATTATGGACGGTTCATCGGTTGTTATTCCAGCCGGAGCCCAACATAATATCGTCAACACGTCAGAAGTAGTAATGAAGTTATACACTATTTATACACCGCCAGAACATAAACAGGGGACAATTCATAAAACCAAAGAAGAAGCCAAAGAATAAAAATTTATATAATGTTAATGTATGAAAACTAAAGTTGAAACGACTAAAGCTCCAAAAGCTTTTGGACCGTATTCGCAGGCAGTAATAGTTGGAAATTTTGTTTTTACTTCTGGTAACATTCATTTAACACCTGAAGGCAAACTTCTTGAAGGAACGATTGAAGAAAAAACTCATCAGGTAATGAAAAATCTAAAAGCTGTTCTTGAAGCAGCTGGTGTTACTTTTACCGATGTAGTTAAAACAACTATTTTTGTTATTAATATGGGTGATTATGCAAAAATTAATGAAGTTTATAGTAGTTATATGAGTGACCCTTTTCCGGCAAGAGAAACAGTTTCTGTTCAAGCTCTTCCAATGGGCGCAACATTAGAAATAAGTATGATCGCTGTTAAAAGTTAAAAAATAAAATATGGAAATTTTATCAAAAGATAAACTATTGGATTTAAAAGGAAAAACAGCCGTTGTGACAGGAGGATCGTTAGGAATAGGATATGGAGTAAGTTATCGATTAGCGGAAGCAGGGGCCAATGTTGTAGTTACCAGTCGTAATATTGAAGAAGTCAATAAAGCAGTTGAGGAACTAAAACAAAAAGGATTTAAAGCGGTGGGAGTAAAAACTGATGTCTCTCTTGAAGAAGATGTAAAAAATTTAGTTATAGAAAGCATAAAGTCTTTTGGCTCTGTTGATATTTTGGTTAATAATGCTGGCATATATCCTTTTGTTCCGTTAGCTCAACTGACAAGTGAAGTCTTTGATAAAGTAATTGCCACAAATTTAAGAGGAGTATTTCTTACTACAAAATATATTTCTGAACAAATGATCAAGCAGGGAAAAGGCGGAAAAATTATTAATATCACTTCAATTGACGCTCTTCATCCATCAGCGATTGGTCTTGCCCATTATGATGCATCAAAGCATGGAGTTTGGGGGTTTACAAAAAATGTTGCTTTGGAATTGGCTAAAAACAAAATTTGGGTAAATGCAGTAGCCCCTGGTGGAGTAATGACTCCGGGAGTGGCAACTATGCAATCTCAAGGAAAAGCAGTCATAGTTGAACGCAATCCAGACCCTCCAAAAATGGAAATAGCCATGGGTAGAATGGGCGTACCAGACGACATTGGAAAAGTAGTTCTATTTTTGGCTAGCGAAATGTCATCGTACATGACCGGCAGTCAGATAGTCGTCGACGGTGGATATTTACTTAAATAATTTACTCATATCTTGAAATTTTATATCGGTTGGCACTGTAAATAATGAATCAGAAATAACTGTTGTCTTACAAGAATCTTTATATTTTTCAATCTGAGCCAAGACCGACTCCTGATCCTGAGATGCGCTTTTTTCCGGTGAATACATTGTATTATCCTCTTTGGCCGTCGGATATGGAGTGGCTTTGCTGGGATCCGGAACGGTAAAAACGAATCCAGTCTTGCTGATATCGTTCCACATATACATTTTTTTATCTTTCATAATAATGCTATTTGGTTGCTCTTTATCTTGCACTGTTTCCATCATAACTCTAACAGCTCCACCTTTGATGTAAGTTGTTGTTTGTGTTCCTTTTTCATCTTTGTAAACACATTTTAAGCTTAATGATTTTGAAAGGGCATCTTTAATTGAGGTAAAGACGTTTGAACCAGAATTATTAGAGTCTGTTCCAATTGATGCTTTTGGAAGAGCTCCTTTTGAACTCATATAAAAATAACCACCAACTCCGAGAATTAATAAGACCACCAAAACCGGTACTATTTTTTTCATATATTAATTATTAATAAATAATTAATCATATTATGGTTATTTCTTTTGTAAAATGCAAGGGTTTATTTCCCAAAAGCGATTCTGTCGAGAATAGTATTATTCATATCCATCATTAATCCTGGATAAATCACATATTCCCCATAGCGATCATTAATCTTATCGAGAGCCTTTGAAAGGGCTAGTTTTTTTTCCACGCTTGTCTCAAAAAGATTTAATGTCATATTTGACAGAGGCTGAAGATTAAAACATGAAACAGCCACTTTTCTGATTGTTTTTAATGAAGGTTGTTGGGAAAAAATAGTCATAATTTTAGAAAATAATTCTTGAGTTGTATAAGAATACTCTTTAAATTTATGGCCTTTGTGCCAATAAGTCCAATTATCATAAATTAAGCCCAAATGAAATCCCGATGCACAATTTTCCGATTCCCGCAGACGTCTGCCCATTTTTTCGGATAGTTTCATAATGATTCTTTTTAATTCGTTTACGTCTTTTGTTTTTTTAACAAGGGCATAGTCCTGGCCGAAACTTTTTCTCTCCGATTTAAAATCGTCAATCTCATGTCCTCTCAATCGAAGAAACCAATAGTGGCCGGTGATACCTTTAAATACAACTTTCCTCAAAATATGATCAGGAGTTTTTAAAAAATCCAATGGGGTATAAATACCCACCTGATTGAGACGGAATTCAAAACGGGTGTTAATTCCGGTCAGGTTCGTTAATATCAACTTTTGATAAGTTATCTCAAGATTTTTGTAATCTATTACATCAAGACCATCAGGCTTATGGAGAGAAGCAGCGGTTTTTGCTAGAAATCTATTAGTTCCAATTCCAATATTGCAAGAAATCCACTCACCAATCTCTTCTCGAAATCTTTTTTTAATTTCTGAGCCAATATTAACAAGTCCTCGTTTTAAAGCGGTAGTTTCAGAAAAATTTA
The DNA here is from genome assembly GCA_038061735.1 of Patescibacteria group bacterium. GTDB lineage: Bacteria > Patescibacteriota > Microgenomatia > UBA1406 > GWC2-37-13 > GWC2-37-13. Next base: position 7,466 of record JBBTYO010000045.1, on the reverse strand, counting down.
TCACCACTTCGTCAATTGATTTTGGAACTACATCAGGGCTGTAGTCAAGACAAATTTTTTTAAATTTTTTATGAACATCTCTTATTAAGACGGTATCAGCCGTCCTCACAATTAAGTCAGGAAAAAGTTGTTTTCCTTCCCCAACTCTCATTCCAGTTTTAATTCCCAGTTTTTTGGCCTCAATCGACGGGGCCAAAATACAACCACTATTGGTTGGGTAGGCGGCGATGACGATTGGCTTTCCTCGTAAATGTGGATGAGCCTGTTGTTCAACGGTTGCAAAACAAGAATTAAGATCAATATGCATGATCGTCGGTTTGGCTTTGTTATAAAACATTTCCATCGGAGACCTCCTCTAAAATCCAATTAAGATCTTCGGTATTAAACCGGATTCTAAAATCAAGGTTACCATCGGTGACGTGAAAGATATGTAATAATTCCCGACCTTCGCGGACTTTGTGATGATAAGCTAACTTTTTTATAAAATAGTCACGCAAACGCCAACGGATTTTATAGGGAATACTTCTATTTTTTTCGGCATTATAGGAAAAAATAACGCTAATTTTTTCAAACATTTTTTCTTGCATAGATTTATTGTAGTGAACGATAGTTTACTTTGCAAGACCTATTTCATTACAAATATAAAAATGTGATGGACTAGCATATACTAATGTAAGTACAGACAAGATTAAATGATATGAAAAAAATCATATTAACAATTTTATTAGCGTTTTTTTACGCTTTTTTTGTTTCTTCAGTTTTTGCAGCAACTTACTACGTCTCAACAACTGGCAATGATAATAATAATGGTAGTCAATCTTCTCGATGGAGAACCATCCAAAAGGCAGCCAATACATTAAATTCAGGCGATACCGTGATTGTTTCTGTTGGAACCTATGGAGAAACCGTTTCTGTTTCCCGTTCCGGCATAACCTTTCAAGCAAATGATGTGGTAACAATGAAAGGATTTAATATTACCGGCAACAATATGACCGTGTCCGGGTTTCGAATTGACGATTCACCAGGCTATGGAGTAGAACTGCGTGGATCAAATTCAACTATAAAAAATAACATCATAACCAAAGCAAAAAATGCCTGTATCTTAGCCGCCGGTCAAAATTTTCTTATCGAAAATAACGACTGTTCTCACACAATTCAACCAACTACCAACGGCGGGGACGCAGACTGTTTCCGATATTTTGGCGGCGGTCACACATTTCGTGGGAATTACTGTCATGACATTCCATGGGATGGTGTTCTGGTAAGGGATGCCCACACAGACTGTTTTCAAACCTGGGATTGGACTTCACTCGGAGGCGTTGGGCACGATATCTTGTTTGAAAAAAACGTTTGTATACTTCCTTTTAGAGGTGGAGGATTTGCGGCAAAGATCTGGCAGGCAGAAGAGGGTGCTTATAATTTGACCATGAAAAACAACATAGGAGTAGCCGGTTTAATGGCTTTAATTTTCGACGGAACCAATATATCTTTTCTCAACAACACTTTTATCGGGTATAGGAGCGATTCAGACGGACTACATCTGCAAAATACTGATATTACCCTCAAAAATAATATTTTTGCTCACCAACAACAACGGGTAATCGAAAATATAGGGTCAAGTTCGACGATTACGGCCAGCAATAACTGTTTACGGGATAATACTTCCCGCCGATCCCGGGGACGTCAGAGGAACAGACCCACTCTTTGTCAACGAGTCACTAAGAAATTATCATCTTCAATCAGGCTCTCCTTGCAAAGATAAGGGAACAACTATAGCAACGGTTATCGATGATAAAGACGGTATTTCCCGTCCTCAAGGTTCAAGTTATGACATTGGAGTTTATGAATTTGTTAGTACATCATCTACCCCAACCCCAGTTCCTGGTTGTACTTGTAATCCTGGTGGCACCTGTACAACTGTTTGCTCTTTTGATAAATTTACCACCCCAGTCACGTATATTGATCCGATTAAATGTTCTTTATTAAGCTCTCTTTTTACTGCAGATCCTTCTGCAGACAACAAAATATCATGGTGTCAAAGAAGTTTAAGAACCAAAGGTGACTCTGATGGCGATGGACTGATAAATTTAAAAGACTATTTTTACTATGTGACGGCAAAAGTTGGAGGAAAAATACCAATTACTGTCAATCCTGATTTTGACGGAAGTGGAACAATTGAAGCCAATGACAGAACAATAATAATTAAATCATTAAAACCATGAAAAAAGAAATTTAGTTTACAAAATAAATATTGTGTTGATATAATGAAGGAATGATTATTCTTTCTTTAAAAACCTATAAAGAATCAACAGGAGATGCTGCGGTCAAACTTTTATCTTGCGTAAAAAAGGTAAGCGAAGAAACAGGGGTAAAGATCGTTCCAGCAGTTCAACCAACTGATATCTATCGAGTAAAAAAAGAGTTAGGAATTGAAGTTTGGGCTCAACATATGGATCCAATCGAACCGGGAAAAAATATGGGCTGGCTATCACCATATGCTTTAAAAGAAGCTGGAGCAACCGGCGTTGTCATTAACCATAGCGAACATAAAATGTCAGACGATATGGTAAAAAAGACTTTAGATAAAGCCAAAGAATATGGATTTGCCAATGTTATTATTGGATTTAATCCAGAGATGATAATCAAATTTGATTCTTGGGGTCCCGACTTTGTGTCATATGAAAGAGAAGATATGATTGGAACCGGAGTTTCCATGTTAACTCAAGAAGAAGAAAATATAAAAAAATTAGTAGCCGTTTTAAAAAGTCCTCTTATCATTGGAGCCGGGATTTCAACTGGAGAGGATACTAAACAAGCGGTTCAATTAGGTGCAAAAGGAGCCATACTTGCATCAGGATTTGTACTTGTTAAAGATCCGGAAGCCAAACTTCGCGAACTCGCAGAGGGATTCAAGTCATAATTCTAAAATTGGTTCTTCGCCATCAGGTACTTTAAATTTTTCTTGATCAAAAAGCTTTATTTTTTTGGGAATAAGTTTATAAATTCTTCCTTTATAAAGACCCTTCTTCATATTTTCTAGGCTAATATCAGGTCTTTTAATATTCAAAAAATCTTTCCAATGTCTTAAAGCATAACGAACCTTATTTGCTTCAGAAACTTTTTCTACATAGCCATAAATCTGCAAACCCTTTTTAACATCGGAAGGTTTTTGATTCGAGTCAACAATAGTTGCAGCCACTTCTTTATTTTTTTCTAAATGTTGACCATGGAGAGTTGAAGGATTGCTTATAAAATATAAATTAAGCTCATTATCAAATGAAAAAAAGACACTGGCTATCCAAGGATGATCACCATAAGTTGCCAAAATCATCAACTTTTTAGTCGCAAGAAAATCCAGAACGTCATTTTTTGTTAGGATTGGTTTTTTGTTCATAAATATATTATATCAAGCATATTTTAATTTAATTCTATTATCTTATCGACGACCGTTTAAGATATACATATCGTCAAAATAATCCTTTCTTAACAATCTAAAAATATATTTTTGTAGGTTATAAGCAGTAGACAATTATCTCAATACATTTTATAACTAATATTATTAGTTAAATTTACTACTTATTATCTACTGAACGATCGCTCATAAGATAATAAAAAATATAATTTTATGAAAGAAAAAGAAATAAAACTAAAAAGAGGGCAACTTTATTGGTATCTACTAGAAATAATTGGATTGACATTAATTTCCGGTGGAAATCCACTTCGTCCGATTATTCCTTTGGCAATAAAAGAAATAATAAATTCACTTAAAGAAGTAAAAAATATAAATATTAAAGAAGAAAAAATTAGGAAAAGTTTGGAAAAATTAGAAAGTAATGAAATTATAGATATTGATGAGAAAGACGGGAAAATTTTTGTTAAATTAAAAGATAAAAATAATTTAACAGTAATAAAATATTCAACTAGAGCACTTTTAAATTTTAAAAAGAAAGAAAAAAAATGGAATAAAAAGTGGTTTTTAGTTTTCTTTGATGTTCCTGAAATTCAAAAAAATAAAAGAAATTATCTAAGAAGGTTTTTAATTTATATTGGTTTTCATCAATATCAAAAAAGCATTTATATTTTTCCTTACGAATGCGAAAAGGAAATCTTGCTAATAAAGAAAATTGTTGAAGGAGCAAAATATATAAGATATATAGTTGCGGAAAAAATAGAAGACGAAAAAACAGTCAAATCTTTTTTCAAATTAAAGTAATAATATTATCTTATGTACGATCGTTCACAAGATAATATTTAAGAATTTTTATGCAAAATTTATTGATGATAAATATCTTATGAGCGATCGTTTAGGAGATAAAAATCGTCGTAGGTTTTTTTGTTAGTTATTTATAATATTATGAAGAATATTATTTATCTATAAAAAGATTAAAGATAGTATTCCGGAAGATAGGCCGAGTAAAATTCCTCCAATGACATCGGTTGGCCAGTGCTCGCCAAGTGAAATTCTTGAAATCAACATGATTATATTTATTGTTAGCAACATAAAAATAAATAATATTTTTTTTAAATTTTTAATTTTCATCTTATTTATGATATGAGAAATTATTATTGAAACAAAAACAACTCTCAAACTATGCCCTGATGGGTAAGAAGAACCGGGTTGGACATAGGATGAAGGAAAAAGAAAATCCAAATTATATCTAAAAAATAAAAAAGGTGGCCCAGGGTGATTCATTAATGATTTACCGATTATCTCGACGACGTGGGCAATTGCGAGAGGAACAAAAATTAAAAAAGATAATATCTTTCTTCGGAAAAGCATAATAAAGAATAATAAGCCGGCCAGAATTTCAAAACTTCCAACGAGACTAAAAAAAGACAGGAAAGAATCATATTGACGTGGAATACGGTCTTGCAGTCTAACGGTTGTATCAAAATCAAAACTACTTAATAATTCTTTTTTGACAACAAAAGTGAACAAGATAAAAAGAACAAAGAAAATAAAAGATGGAATGATTAACCAGATTTTTTTCATTTGAGCTTTAATTTTGAATATACCAAAAGCGCGAATATTATAAAACCGGCAAAATAAAAAGTATTGTCTTTTCCAAAAGATTGAAAAATAATTCCACCAACAATAGGTCCAATGATCCTTCCAAGACTACCTGCCGATTGAAGGATTCCTAGTGTTCCTCCATATTCCTCGTGTGGAACATTTTCAGAAGCCAACGCCTGAATAGTTGGATTTGCTAGACCGTTACCTAGTGGAAGAAAAAATAAAGCAACATACAAGAAATTTGCATTTAGCGAAAATGGAATGAGAGATAAACCAATGAACATAGAAAATAAAGAAATATAAAGAATTGTTTTTTCACTGAATTTTTTTGTTAAAAAAGGTAAAACTCTAAGTTGTACGAGAACAGCTAAAATACCTATGTAGGCGAATAACCAGCCGTTTTCAGCAGGGCCATAATTAAAAGTTTTTTGTGTCCAAAGTGAGAAATTTCCCTGCATTATAGAGAAAGCAAAATTTAATATTAGGAAAACAAAAATGAGCAAGCCAATTGGCTGAATAGAAAAAACCCTTTTAAATTCACCAAAGTTTAACTTTGTTTTTGGAGAAACTTTGGCTTTTTTTTCATCAACAGTTTCTTTTAAGAAAAAGACTGTTGCAAAAACACTCAGTAGTGAAACAACGGTTGCAAAATAGGCGGGAGCAGAATAGGAAAACTTTGATAAAAATCCTCCAATTGCCGGTCCAAATATAAATCCGAGTCCGAAAGCAGCCCCAATCATTCCCATTCCGCGAGCTCGATTTTCTTTTGTGGTCACATCGGCAATATAAGCCTGAGCAATTGATATATTTCCGCCGGTAATTCCGTCAATTATTCTTGATAAAAATAAGAGAGGTAGATTTCCAGACAATCCAAGAATAAGATAACCAACCGCACTTCCAAACTGAGAGATTATCAGTAGTTTTTTACGGCCATATCTATCTGACAATCGTCCTAAAATTGGGGCAGCTATAAGTTGAAAAAATGAATAGGTTGCGGTGAGCATTCCGATTTGAAAAGGGTTGGCGGAATATTTTTCGGCAATATAAGGAAGAAGGGGGAGAATAATCCCAAATCCCAGTAAGTCTATAAAGACAATCAAAAAAATTGTTAGCAACGATTTATTTTTCATAAGGAGTGTTAATTATAGCAAGAATTTATGGGCTCATGTCAGACTATAATCAACATTTTAAAATGAATATTTAGCTTGGATTCCCTCCTTTGAGGGAATGACAACAACTTATATGTTTATCTGTGATAAAATATAGAGTTGATTTATTAATAAATAACGGAGCGTAGCTCAGATGGCTAGAGCGCAGCGTTTGGGACGCTGAGGCCGCGAGTTCAAGTCCCGCCGCTCCGACCAATGAAAAAAATTTTGATTATCTTGGTTGGATTTCTGATTGTTTTAACTGCAATTTTTTATTATTATTCTTCAGAACAAAAAACATGGCCGTATTCGTATGAACTAAACGGGAGGGTTTATAAATTACTTACTGCAAGAAATGAATCAGAATGGCAAAAGGGGTTAATGTTTATAAAATCCAAAAAAGAACTAAAAGGAGCTGACGGAATGATTTTTATTTTTCCAGATAAACAGGCAAGAAGTTTTTGGAATAAGAATACTTATTTGGACCTAGATTTATATTGGATGGATGGAGATAAAGTTGTTAACAAAAGCTATTTACCGTCAATTTTAAAATCGAAAGATACTGTTGTAGTGAAATCATCAGGAGAGGTTAATAGGGTAGTGGAAATTATAAGATAGTTAATTCTTCAGCGCTTCAATTCCCGGTAGTGTTCCTTTTTCAATAAACTCAAGCATCGCGCCTCCACCGGTTGAAATGTGAGTAATCTTATCAAGATATTCTTTTTTTGAAATTGCAGCTAGTGTATCTCCACCGCCAACAATTGAAACAGCATCCGTATTTTGAGTTATAGAATAATAAATAAAGTCAGTTCCTTCTTTAAAAGCCGAATTCTCAAAATAACCAACCGGGCCATTCCAAATAATTGTTTTCGCTTTGGCAAGAATACAACCAATCTTTGCTTTTGTTTCAGGTCCTATATCAAAAATTGATTCTTCAGAAGAAATATTATTGATTTTTTTTACCTCATGCTCTTTATCATTTTTTGTCTTGGCAACGACCGCATCAACAGGAAGAACTATCAAGGCGCGGCCTTTTTTTGCTAATGATAAAAGTTTTCTCGCTTGCTGGACAGCTTCGTATTCACAGAAACTGGTTCCAATTTCGTGGCCTTGTGCACTGACAAAAGTATTAGCAAGTCCACCGCCAATAATCAAATAGTCAACAGCCTTCATTAGTTTATTGATTAATCCTATTTTTGTCGATACCTTAGCGCCTCCAATAATTGCCACAATCGGTTTTTTAGGTTTGTTAATAGCTTTAGATATTATTGCCAACTCTTTTTTAAGAAGAAGCCCTCCGTATG
>JBBTYO010000044.1:0-21765 GCA_038061735.1 Patescibacteria group bacterium | reverse complement strand
GGAAAAGAGCCAAGAAAAGTTTGCTATTTAAAAAATCATGACGAAGGTCAAAGATAATAAGCGGAGAAGTGAAAAAGATAAAAGAAAAGAAGGCAAGTAAATAATTGTTAAATTGTTTCATTGTTAAATTGTTGAAAAGAAGAGAAATAATTATTGCAGGAATAAGAAAAAGCGCAAGATAGTGTAGTTGTATTGAAAAAGAAAGAAAGGCTCCAGACAAAGCAAAAAAATACCATTTATTTGTTTTTAAACTTTTTATTACAAAATAAACTGTCAGCAAAGTAAAGAGTGGCAAGAGATTAGGATTCCAAGAAAAACGAGAAAAATCAATCAAGATTGAAGAAAAACTCAAAAATATTGTTGAGATTAACGCAACTCTTTTATCAAATAATTCCTTTACAATAAAATAATTAACTAGAAGATACAAACAAGAAAAAAAGGCAACACTAAAAGCTAGTCCTATTGGTTGATATTTAAAAAATAAAAGCCAAGGAGCGATAAAATAATAATAAAACGGCCCAAGATACACCTGACCTATTGAGGTAGGGGCACCAATTGCCGGAAAATGTTCCAAAGTTAAAATTCTTTTTACTACTATGGCATCACGTCCCTGGTCACCCAAAAAAGTAACAAAACCTTCAAGTCGATAGAAACGTAAAAATACTCCAACAAGAAGAACTCCAATTAAAACCAAATAATTTTTTGCTAAAATATTAAGTATGCGGCGCATATATTCTTATTTAATTCTAACATCAATTGTTTTAATTTCTAGCCTAGTTCTTTGGAAGAGCGTTGGCTTTCTTACTATATATAAACAATATGATGGACCATTGTATGTTGTTCCGGCCAAAACTTTATATAATCCAAAAGCAATCGAAAATCTTTACTTGGAAACGAATCTATCTAATAAATATTTTGCCGCCCATTTGCCGTTGTATCCATTATTGATTAAGGCAGTTAGGGAGATTGGGGTGATTGGGGGAATTTGGGGAAAATTAGGGTATCTAAAGGCGATGATGGGAGTAAATTTATTAGCAACTATTGGACTAGTTCTTTTCTTTTATTATCTGCTTAAGAAATTTAAACTGACAAAAAATCCATTAATATTAGCATCAGTTTTATTGTTTTTACCTCGATTCTTAGTGGTACGAACAGTCGGAGCTCCAGAAAGTTTGTTTATACTGATGATTTTATTGTCTCTTTTCTTTTTTGAAAACAACAAATTTTGGTTAGCTGGTTTATTTGGAGGGTTGGCTACAATTACTAAAACGCCAGGAATATTATTATTCGGGGCGTATGGGTTAGTATTCATTGAAAAATTTATTAAAGAAAGAAAATTTAATTGGTACTGGCTAGGTATCATCCTAATCCCATTAGGGCTATTGGGAGTATTTGGGTTATATGCTAAACAATATGGTGATTTCTTTGCCTATTTTCATTCCGGTGACAATATTCATTTGGTTATTCCGTATTCTGTTTTTAACTTTCAAAAATCTTGGGTAGGGACAGCCTGGCTTGAAGAAATAATATTTTATTATTTTTTGTACGGATTAGCTTTAATTAACTTAAAAAATAGTAAACACAGAAGCTTTTTTTATTTTGGTCTAGTATTTTTTATAGCAACTTTATTTGTTCAGCATCGTGATATCAGCCGTTATTCTCTACCTCTTTGGCCATTGGCTTTAATTGCCTTTGAAAATTTTTTTACTTCAAAGAAATTTTTAATTATTTTTATAATTTTATTGCCCGCAATATTTTTATTTGCCTGGAATTTTCTACTTTATAACGTTATGCCGATTAGTGATTGGGCTCCATTTTTGTGATAAAATTAACTATGCAAAAATTTTTTAAAAAACGATGGTATTTTATTTTGATAGTTGTTTTAATAGTGATCTTCATTTTTTACAAAAAAAGTACCGCTTCCGCGGCAAAAAATAAAGTTGATAATTATGTCATAAAACGAGAAAATCTTAAAGAAGTTCTGACATTGTCCGGAGAAATTAATGCTAGTGAAAAAGCTACGTTAAATTTTCAAACATCAGGAAGATTAGCATGGGTTGGGGTAAAAGAAGGTGACTATGTAAAAAAATATCAAGGTATTGCGTCGCTTGACCAGCGTGAGGTCAAAAAAACTCTCGAAAAAAAGCTCCTTGCATTTTCAAAAACAAGGTGGGATTTTGATCAGACCAAAGACGACAATAAGGATGTGTTGACAGACAAAATAAAACGGGTTCTTGAAAAATCACAGTTTGACCTGACAAACTCGATACTCGATGTAGAACTTCAAAATCTTACTCTTGAATATTCTTATCTTTCAAGCCCAATAGAAGGAATCGTTACTCACATTTCTGTTCCTTATGCCGGCGTTAATATCACTCCGGCCGGAGCCGATTTTGAGGTAGTAAACCCAAAAACTATATTTTTTTCAGTTGCTGCTGAACAGGGAGATGTTATCAATCTTAAAGAAGGAGATGTTGGAGATATAAGTTTTGATGCTTTTCCTGAAAAAAAATTCAAAGCTAATATATACTATATTTCCTTTTCTCCTAAAACAGGCGAAACAGGGACGGTCTATGAACTACGGCTTAAGTTAGACAACAATACAATGAACCTTCCTTTGAAACTAGCAATGTCAGGAGATATAGATTTCATTGTTAAGCAGGAAAATCAAGTATTATCAGTACCTTCATTATTTATAAAAAAAGACGGTAAGGATAATTATGTTTATGTTGGCAGTCCTAATAAAAAAGTAAAAAAATATGTTGATATTTCTGAAGAAATCGACGGAAAATATATAATTACAAACGGACTTCAAGAAAAAGATGTAATCTATGATTAAATTAGATAAAGTTGTCAAAAGCTATAAGATCGACGAGGAAACAGTTTTTTATGCATTGAAGGAATCTTCAATTACAATAAAAGAAAAAGAATTTGTTTCGATCATTGGGCCTTCGGGATCAGGTAAGTCTACCCTGATGCATTTAATTGGTTTACTCGACAAACCCTCCCAAGGAGAGATTATTGTTCAGGGTAGAAAAATTTCGGGCCTCAACGATGACGAGATTTCTTCACTCCGTAATGAATTTATTGGATTTGTTTTTCAACAATTCAATCTTATTCCAAAACTAACCGTTCTTGAAAATATTCTTTTACCATCTTTTTACGCAAGAAAAAAACTGGAATATGATCCAAAAGAAAAAGCTTTAGGACTTATTAAAAGATTTGGGCTACAAGGCAAAGAAAAATCCTATCCAAATAAAATTTCCGGCGGACAGCAGCAGCGGGTAGCGATATTGAGAGCGCTAATAATGGAACCGAAAATGATTCTAGCCGATGAGCCAACAGGAAATCTTGATAGTAAGACCGGGCAGGAAATAATGGAATTGCTAAAAACATTAAACGAGGAGGAAAAAATTACAATCGCCATTGTTACCCATGAAGCTGACATTGCAAAATATGGAAAAAGAATTATAAACGTTAAAGACGGAAAAGTAGTTTAAATTAGTTACAAATAGTTGAAAATAGTTATAAATGGTTAGAAATAAATATGTCGTACTTTTTATTTATTGTTAAATCGGCACTTGAAGATTTTAGAAGAAATAAATTACAAACTTTTTTGACTTCTTTGGGAATTTTAATTGGAGTTTTTGCCGTGGTCACACTAACTGCTATGGGCTTGGGTTTAAAAAAATATATATCAGATCAATTTGATGCATTGGGGACGAATACTTTATTTGTAGCGCCGGGAAAGTTACTCGAAAGTGGAGGAATGGGAGCATCGTCTTTACTTGGAAACCGCTTTGATTTGAAGGATCTTAACAGCTTAAAGCGAGTTCGAAGTATTAAATCAATAACTCCACTTTCATCTAAATCCGGAACAGCCAAAGGAACAAAAAAGTCTGAATTTTCAACAATATTTTTTTCTTCAGACGCATTTTTTGATATCTCAGGCTTCGAAATAGATAAAGGAAGATTTTTTGACAAGAGGGACGTTGATAAAAGAGCTAAGGTACTGGTGGCGGGACCAAAAATAGCCGAAAAACTTTTTGGATCGATTAGTGAAGCACTTGATAAAAAAGTAACCATAGATAACGTAAGTTTTGTAATCGTTGGTGTAATAAAAAGTAAGGGCGGGGGAGGTTTTGGAGGCCCGGATTATGATTCGTATTTTTTTGGCCCATATACAACCGGATTTATTTTTGATCCGGACAAAAAATTTATCCGTTTTGCCATGAAGACGGATGAAAATATTAATATATCGACGGTCAAAGAAGAAGTAAAAAAAGAAATGTTAAAAAGATACGAAGATGATGAATTTAGCATTGTTGAACCGACAGAAATTTTATCAGTCGTTAATGGTATTTTTGGGATTTTAAATTTAGTTTTAGTTGCAATAGCGAGTATATCTTTATTGGTTGGCGGGATAGGAATTATGAATATTATGTACGTGACCGTATCAGACAAAACTAAAGAAGTTGGAATAAGACGGGCAATTGGCGCCCGAAAAAATGACATTTTATTTCAATTTATAGTTGAAGCAGTTGCCTTATCTATTCTTGGAGGAGCTTTAGGACTTGGGTTAGCTTATGTAGGAATTCTTTTGGTACAACCATATTTTCCAGCTTATATGGATTTTACGTCGGTTGCTTTAGCTCTCGGAGTATCCAGTGCAATTGGAATTATTTTTGGAGTCTTACCAGCCCGTAAAGCGGCAAATCTTGAGCCAGTTGAGGCAATACGCTACGAATAATTATTTTTGACAGCTAGAACAAAAGAAGGAACTTCGTCCATTATGTTTGATTCGTTTAATAATTGTTTTACAAACTAAACATGGTTTTCCCTCCCTTTGATAAACTAAAAAATTCCTTTGATGTCCGCCCCTTGATCCGTCCGGAAGGATAAAAGCTTCGTCGGCGCCGGATGACCCTTGATCATTAATACCTTTTAATATCTCATGGATGATACATCTATGAAGTTTTGATATCTCATTACTATTAAGCGAGTTCGATGAACGTAGGGGATGAATTCTGGCAAGAAATAAAGAATCGTTTGCATAAATATTTCCGATACCGGTTATCAAATCCTGATCCATCAACACTGGTTTAATCGGTCTCTTAGTTGAATCGGTTAAATCGGTAAGAAATTTTACAGTAAATTTATTATCTAAAACATCAACCCCTTTTGGTTTAAGAGGTTGATCGCTGACTTTAATCCATCCAAATTTACGAAGATCGTTAAAAAATAATGCGGAATTATCGTCAAAAATTACAATTATCCTAGTTGTGTTCGCGGGCATTTTATTTCCTTTTGTAAAAGGGATTGTGTTTTCAAAAATGGCGTTGTTTTTATTTTTTGCAAATAACATTTGGCCGGAAAGCTTAAAATGGATATTTAAATATTTAGTGTTTTGCTGGCTTCGTATTAAAGAATGAATCAGTTTAAAAACAAGAACCTTACCATATCTTGAAACTTGTTGAATTCTAAATCCGATGATGTCACTTTTATTTCCTATGAAATTTTTTTCTGAAAAAACTACAACGCCTGAAATTGTTTTTCCTAAGATTTTAGGAGCAAGACTTCTTTTAATTGTTTCGACTTCTGGTAGCTCGGGCATAAGGGACTCTCTTTATATAAGGTCCGTCCTTATTTAAGGACGGACCTTGTTTTTAACAAAATTTAGAATGTTGTTTTCAAACTTTTTCTCACTAAATCCCTCGGCAGTTTTTCTTGCTTCCTTTCTCATCTCAAGATATTTTTCTTTACTCAAACTCGTTAACACGTTAACATTATTAATTAACGAACTTTCATTTAATTCATCAAATAAAAATCCGTTAATTCCGTTTTCAACATATTCCGGTAAACCACCTGAACGAAATGCAATGACCGGGAGTCCATAACCCATTGCTTCAACTGGCGCAATGCCGAACTCTTCATCTTTGGAAGCAAATAAAAATGCCTGAGCGTTTATATAAGTTTTTTTAAGTTCTTTGTCAGTTAGATTTCCCAAAAATTCAACTGTTGGACTAGCCATTTGTTTTAACCTTTCTTCATCTCGACCTGAGCCGACGATTTTTAATTTGAATTTTGCTTTGTTTGCCGCTTTAATTAAAACGTCGATATGTTTTGCTCTAGCCAAACGAGACACAGTTAAAAAATAATTATTTATTTTGCGAGTTTGCGAGTTTGCGAGTTTGTCAGGAATGTCGACGGGAGGATAGATGACGGTTGAATCGCGACGGTAAAATTTTTCAATCCGTTTTTTTGTTTCTTCACTGTTGGCAATCAGATAATCGGCTCTTTGAGATGAAGTAAAATCCCAAATCCGCAAAAAATGATTGACGATATATCCGTAAAATTTTATAAAAAAATATTTTTGCCATTCAATGGCCGTTTCATATCCATATAGATAACGGGGCGGATGATGAATGTAGGAAATATGAACTGTAGGCTTATTAGTTTTAATTCCTTTTGACATCCAACTTCCTGATGAAGAAATTACCAAGTCATATTTTGAAAAATCAAAACTTTCCCAGATTAAAGGAGTTAAGAATCGAAAAGGGGAGTAGAATCTGTTTAATAGAGGTATCTTTCCAAACCAACTGACATTGACTTTCCAGTCTTTAATTAATGCTTTATGAATCCCGAGCGAATTTAAATCAAAAGTGGTTGTAAAAATATCGGCTTGAGGAAAGATTTTTTTTAAAGAAACAAGGACGCGTTCAGCGCCGCCAAATTCCCGTAATTGATCGTGTACCAATGCGACTTTCATTGAAATATTATACCTTATGTTGTAAATTAATCTATCATGTCAAAAAAAATTTATAAGTTCGTTTTTCTAACGATTCCCGCTTTTGGTCATATTAATCCGATGTTGCCTATAATGACCGAGCTAGTTAATCAAGGGCATAAAGTTATTGTCTACAATAATCCAGAATTTAAAAAGATTATCACAAAAACTGGGGCAGAATTTCGATTACCACCAATTAAAATAATAATGCCTGATTTTAAAGAATTTAAAGATAGTTTTAAGATTGCTGAAAGAAGTTTAGAGGTAACAAAAACTTTTACTCCTACAATGATTGAAATATTCAAAAAAGAAAAACCTGACTGTATAATTCATGATTCATTAAGTCCATGGAGCAAAATAATCAGCCAGCACTTGAAAATTCCAGCCGTTACCTTAGTTCCAAGTATGGCAATTAATCAGTCAGTTTTACTTAAGTCTAAAATAAACACAGAAGTTTTCTTTGAAATAATAAGTAAATTTAAAAGATTTATCAACATCTATAGACAATTTAATGACGTTTTTAACAAATATGGAATTAGACCACCGTCAATTATTGATATTTTTTCCAGCAAAGAAGATTTAAATATAGTCTTTACGTCTCGATCAATTCAAATTGAGGAATCAAGCTTCAAATCTGAATATAAATTTGTCGGCCCTTCAATTTATAAGCGAAATGAACAATCTTTAGAGAAAAAATTATTTGAAAATAAATCTAAAAAAATTTATATTTCATTGGGGACTATCTATAACGATGACATTAATTTTTATAAGACTTGTTTTAATGTATTTGGAAATACTGGAGATCAAATTTTTATGTCAATTGATAAAGATATCAAAAGATCAGACTTAGGCAAAATACCAAATAATTTTTATGTAGACGAATATCTTCCTCAACTACAAATTCTTAAAAAAGCAAATTTATTTTTGACCCATGGTGGTATGAATAGCATTAATGAAAGTTTATACTATGGTGTACCGATGATAGTTTTTCCGCAAATGCTTGAACAAAAAGCTAATGCTTATCGAATAGAGGAATTGGGGGCAGGTATTATGTGTAAATCAAAACTAACAGAATCTATTTTGGATAAGCACATAAATATTATAAGCTCTAATAATAATTACTTAAATAATGCTAAAAAATATAGTATTATTTTGAAAAAAACTGGCGGTTATAGGGAGGCAACAAAACTGATATTAGATTATTTAAATTAATAATAAGATTATGAATCTGTTTAATGCATTAATACTAGGACTGGTTGAAGGAATAACGGAATTTCTTCCCATTTCTTCAACTGCTCACTTGATCATTTCTTCTAAGTTATTGAATATTCCACAAACAGAGTTTCAGAAATTCTTTGAAGTATTTATTCAATCAGGAGCGATCTTGGCGGTGGTAATTATTTATTGGAAAATAATTTTAAAAAACAAAAGTTTGTTTATAAATATAATTCTATCCTTTATTCCAACAGCGGTTATTGGTTTGTTACTTCATAAAGTAATTAAAGGAGTTTTCTTTGAAAGCTTAACGTTAATTGCAATAAGCCTTTTTGTAGTTGGGTTATTTTTTATTATTTTTGAATTTTTGTTAAAAAATAAAATCGTTAAAACTAATAAAAAAATTATTCAGATGACGATCATTCAAGCTTTGGTAATCGGACTCGGTCAATCGTTGGCGGTTGTTCCTGGAGTATCAAGGGCGGGAGCGGTAATACTGACAATGATGATATTAGGTTTTAATCGGGAGGAATCAGCTTTATATTCTTTTGTTTTAGCCGTTCCAACATTACTTGCCGCGTCAGCTTTTGATTTTATCAAAACCGATCAGAAATTAATTTTTACCGGAAGTAACCCTTTGTTTTTGATCGTTGGAACAGTAATGGCATTTATCAGTGCATTACTGGCTATAAAATGGTTTATTAAATTCTTGCAAAAGAACACTCTAACAAGTTTTGGAGTTTACAGGATGGGGCTCGCTTTTTTTACTTTTTTATTAAATTAGAGCATATTAACAATCTAAATCAAGTGCCGAGGCTCAGAGTCGAACTGAGATCTGAGGTTTTTCAGACCACCGCCGTGACCACCTTGGCTACCTCGGCAAAAACATACTGTGGATCAGGATGGAGTCGGACCATCGACTAGACTTTATAAGAGTCTTGTTATAACCGTTTAACTACAGATCCATTTTATCAAAAATTATATCAAATTTCGTGTGGACTTAGCCAGAATCGAACTGGCGACTGGTCAATGCGAATGACCCGGTATACCACTTACCTATAAGCCCAATAAACTATTTTCGTGGAACGTAATAAATCTACGATTTAAACGTTCCAACAACGTTAAAAATTTTTGTAAAAATTTTTTTACGTTGTGTTCCCGGGCAGAATTGAACTGCCATCAAAGCCTTCGGAGGGCCTTATTCTATCCGTTGAAATACGAGAACAGTTATAATATTATATCTAAAAAATTCTGTATTGTTTTGTTCATCTACCTTTGATAGAATGGCCAAGATATGCGAAAAATTCCAGGTACCATGATTTCCCAACACCCAGATCATGGCGGAAAGCCTTATTGGCAAAAAAGTGCCTTCATAAAAACTGGTGATGAAATTAAAGAATGTTTTTTATCTTTTTCTGAACTCGGCACTTCTGAATATAAGTGGGATTGGGAAGGAAAATATGTCGATGAATCAGTTATAGAAAAACTTCTAAGCGAACATCATGATTATTTCAAAAAAAATTCATTAGGAAAAGAAAAATTTTTAACTTTTCGACTTCCAAATCCCAAAGTTGAAACAGAATTTCGTTTAGGTCGGGCTTTCATGGGGATACTGGGCGCAGCTGGGTTAGCCAAAAAAATTGGTTTTCATAGTCCACCTTTATTTGAAGTAATTTTACCAATGACCGAGTCGGCCGAAGAAATGATTGCCATTCAGGAAGCCTTCAAAGAAATCGCTTCGCTTAAACACGTTCTCTATGATTTTGGAGAAGAAAGTTTAAAGCACATAGAAATAATTCCTTTATTTGAACAGGTAACAACAATTATTAAATCAGATTCTCTCTTGGAAAAATATTTAGAATTACATAAGAAAAAATTTCATTTTAAGCTCGTTTATCTTCGCCCCTATTTGGCTCGTTCCGACCCGGCTTTAAACTCTGGATTGGTGCCAACTGTGTTAGCAATAAAGATCGGTCTTTCTCACTACATTGAATTTGAAAAAAAACACAACATAAAACTTTATCCGATTATTGGCTCGGCATCCTTGCCTTTCCGCGGAGGCTTAACTCCAAATACAGTTGAGGAATTTTGTCACGAATATAGCGGGATAAAAACAGTTCTAATACAAAGCGCCTTTCGTTATGATTATGAAAAAAAATCAGTCATAAAGGCAATAAAAAAACTGGAAAAAATTCTTCCTGCAAATAAAGCTGTTTCTATCTCCATTACGGAAGAAAAGTCATTAATAAAATTAATATTGGTTTTTGAAAAATATTATCGTAGCTCTGTTGAACAGCTTGCATCATTAATTAATATTGTTGCCTCAGAACTTCCCAAGAGACGGGAAAGAGTTTTGCATATTGGACTTTTTGGTTATTCTCGAGGAGTGGGAAAAGTGAGTTTGCCTAGGGCAATTGGATTTACTGGAGCACTATATTCTTTGGGAATACCACCGGAAATAATTGGTACAGGTAGAGGGATAAAATACGCAATAGAACATAATCAAATAAAATTATTGGAAAAATATTATTTGAATATTAAAGATGATTTAATGAGGGCAGGTCGTTTTGTTCAAAAAAAGATATTAATAGAATTATCAAAAGAATCTCAAATGTGGAAAGATATTTTAGGTGATGTTTTGGAAGTTGAAAAATATTTAGGACAAGAATTAAGACCAATTACCAAGGAAGAAAAAAAACATTTTAAGATAGTGGAAAAACTTCATAGAGAAATAGATACTGGAAAAAAATATCATCAGTATCTTAATCATCTTGCTATTTTACGAAAAAGTCTGGGATAGAATAATCCCCTTGCAAATTTTTTTGAAAACTTTATCATTATTACATTATGAAAAACACTAAAGTTTCAAATAGGTTGCTTGCGGTTCCTGCATCACCTATTAGAAAGTTAGTTCCTTTTGCCACTGAGGCAAAGAAAAAGGGAGTTAAGGTTTATCATCTTAATATTGGAGATCCGGATATAAAAACCCCGGAAGTAATGATAGATGTTTTAAAAAATTGGACGGATAATCCAATTGCTTACGGTCAATCTCAAGGTCAACCAAAATTCCTTGAATCATTAGTGAGTTACTATAATAAACTTGGACATTCATTTGTAAAAACTAACCATATTCAGGTGACGACCGGTGGTTCGGAAGCTATTTCGATGACTCTTTTTGCAGTCTGCGCTCAGGGTGAAGAAGTAATTGCCTTTGAACCGTATTATGCAAATTATAATTCATACTCAACTATAAACGGAGTAAAAATAGTTCCGGTTTTAACGAAAGGGGAGACAGGTTTCCATTTGCCAGCTAGAGGTGAAATTGAGAAAAAAATTAGCAAAAAAACCAAAGCGATTCTTATATGTAATCCAAGTAACCCAACAGGTACGGTTTACACAAAAGATGAAATGGAAATGTTGGTTTCGATATGTGTAAAAAATAATTTATTTTTGATTTCCGATGAAGTTTATCGTGAATTTGTTTACGATGGGAAAAAATATTTTTCCATTCTTGAATATATGAAAAAATATCCCGATAAAATGATTTTGCTTGATAGTCTTTCTAAGCGCTACAGTCTTTGTGGAGCAAGGTTGGGAATGATTGTTTCTCTTAATAAAGATATAACCGATGGTACTTTGAGGATGGCTCAAGGAAGATTGTCTTCAGGATATGTTGATCAGGCTATGGCGGAAAAATTAATCGAAGTGAAAGGTTCATATTTCAAGGAAGTTCATAAAGAATATCAGACTCGACGTGATCTTCTTTATAAAGGATTAAAATCTATCCCCGGAGTTTATCTGGAAAAGCCAGAAGGAGCTTTTTATACAATAGTAAAATTACCGGTAAAGAGCAGTGAGGATTTCTGCCAATGGTTGTTGACCGATTTCAGATATAAAAATGAGACAGTAATGGTAGCCCCAGCTGCTGGATTTTACGGAACTCCCGGGATGGGAAAAAATGAGGTGAGAATTGCTTACGTATTAAACTGTAATGATTTGGAAAAAGCAATTGAGATATTACGCCGCGCTCTGGTAGAATATAACAGGTAAGAAATATGCGGAACGTAATAAATTTATTTTATAAATTTAAACGTTCCAGCAACGTTGAAATTTTCAACGAAAATTTCTTACGTTGCGGGCGTAGTTTACCGGTAAAATGCCTCCTTGCCAAGGAGGAGACAGAGGGTCCAATTCCCTTCGCCCGCTCATTTTCTTTACTTTAGATATCTTCCAATAAAAATCGTCAGCCAGAGGAAAATCAGGAGACAAAATACAGTTTCTGAAATTGCATTAAAATAGTTCAGAAACAAAAAAATATTTCCGAAGATAGTTTCGGCAAGAATTAATAGTTTAGAAAAATGGACAAAATTTTCGTCGTTGGTAAGTTTGGCTAAGGTATATTGAGAAGATATCCAAGAAAAAAAAGTAATAATAAAGATTATTAAATGAATTAAAGGAAATTGATTAACGGAAAAAAAACCTAATAGTCCAAAAGACAAAATTGCTATAAGTAAAACCACGGCAGGTAACGTTTTTAATCGCAAATTATAAAATTTAAAAACGTAATAAGCAAAACTTAAATCTAAAAAACTTTTTACAAAAAATAACGAATTAAAAATGGAAAGATTATCTTTATCTAAAAAGTGAGCTAAGCCCGAAATTGTATAATCTGAGAAATTATAATTCGTAGTTCTGACACCCATATAAAAAGTTGAGGATAAAAAAAAGAGGATAGAAAGAATTGCATTATACTTAAAGATCGTTAGATGATTTTTTGATTCTTCCATAAGATCATTATAATCTCTGAAGAACCTTTGCGAAAGCTTGGATATCTGAAGGATAGGTTAGAGTTTTTTTCACTTCGTCTTCGGCCACAAATTTTGCGTCCATCATTTCCCAATCATGATCTTTTGGATCACCGCTCAAGTATTCCATTAAAAAATAATAGACGGTCTTTTTGTAAAGAGTTACTCCATCTTGGTGTTCATATTTACTAATAATTGGTTTTGGATTGACAATCTTTGCCTTGACCCCGCCTTCTTCTTCAACTTCTCTTAGAGCAGCGGTTTCATTTGATTCGTTTTTATTAACATCACCAACAAAACCTTTTGGGAAAACCCAACCTTTATGTTGGGAGTGCTGGCAGATGAGCCAGAGATTATCCTTGAAAACGATGCCTCCGGCAGAAATTTGATTAATTATTTTCATAAGTCAAAAGTTGTCATCCCCGTGAAAACGGGGATCCAGGAGCTCTAGATTCCCGCCTACGCGGGAATGACATCAGCTATTATCTTTTCCAACAGCTTGTGATATATTCTTATATCCGTCTTTCTCAAGTAACTCTTCCAACTCCAAATTAATCTGTGATATCAACTGTGGACCTTGGAATATCATACCGGTAATTAGTTGAATAAGCGAGGCACCAAGTTTTATTTTAGTATAAGCATCAGCCCCGCTAAAAACTCCACCACAGCCGATAATTACTAAGCTATCTTTATATTTTTTATAAGTTAATTTAATAAGTTCATTTGATCTCTGTTCACATGGTTTACCGGAAAAATAACCTACTTTAAATTTTTTTACTTCCTGTTTATCAAGTAATGGACTATTTCTGTCCTTGAAAAGATTGCCAATGATTACTCCCTTGATAAAAGGAAATTGATTAATAGTTTTTAGAATAGCTAAAAATTGTCGATCTGTTTTATCAATCGGCATTTTAATAAAGACTGGTTTTTTTAACTTTAATTGTTTGATTGATTGAAATAATTGATTTAGATTTACAGGTTTATAAAAGTCAGCACGAGTATTGATTAAATTAGGACAGCTGATATTAAGTTCATAATAACTATTTTTTACTTTATATTTTTCAAATATTTTAAAAGTATTAATAATATCTCTGATTGCTACACTGGTATTTTTAATCGATTTATTATTTGACATACCAATACTTATTCCCAAAGGAACTTTAAAATTTAATTGAGATAGTTTTTGAGACATTTTTTCTACTCCTAAATTTTTAAATCCTTTATTAACCATTAAAGACCGAGACTTCGGTAATCGGCCCAAGCGAGGTTTGGAGTTTCCTTCGTAAGGTAAATTTGTTATTGTCCCAACACTTTGGAATCCAAATCCGAGAGAGTAGAGAATTTGAGTTAATCTTGCCTCATAGTCAAATCCAGCAGACAAACCAATTGGTGCAGAAAAATTAACTCCAGCGACTTTTTGTTTTAGTTTTGATGATTGATAATTAAATTTCCAATTAATGTATTTTTTTAAAAATGCTTTTCCTAATAACTCACCAAAAAAAATATGGGTGTTATGAATAAACTCAGGATCAAACAAAAAAAATATCGGCTTAATAACTCTTTGATAGATAAATGCGACGCTTGTTAAGCGTAATGAAAAACGTTCTTGATGGAAGAACCGAGATATGATAATAAATATTAGAAAACTAATTATTGCTGATAAAGTACAGTAAAGACAAATACTTTTTAAAATTACAATTTGGAGATACATAAAATATATGGAAAATATTGTGCCTATCATCGATTGAACAATTAACCAGTAAACAATTATTTTTTTACGATATACAACAAAAATAATCAGTGCAATAAATAAAATAGAATATTGAAAAACTCCAGCGAGAGCCAACGGAATGCCAAACATGACCGAATAAGAACTTCTTAGGACTCTTCCACAGTCAGAGGCGATTGGAAGCAGACGGTTGACTGTGCAAGGGGGGATTACTTGCTGGTAATGCTCATATGTTAAATAAGCAGCATCAGCGATCCCTAATAAACTTAGCAGACCCAGTATAAAAAACTTTTTCATCAGCTACATTATACCTTTATGGATTATCAGAGACAAGATGCCTAGTCCAAAAAAAATAATTGTTTGGATAGGAATTCTTTTGTTTGTTTCGTTTGTTTGAATTCCTAGGATTTGTCCAGATGTTGGTGATATTATCGTAGGGGTCGGGTCTTCCGACCCAAGCGTAGGTATAGATGTTGGCGTAGGTGTAAAAGTTGGAACTGGAGTTGAAGTTGACTGTGGAGTTGAGGTTAGAATTAATGTTGGGATAGGAGTTGAAGTTGGCGTTGGGGTATTGGTTGGCGTGACCGTCGGCGTCGGCATGACAGATGAGGTCGAAGTCGGGGTAAGAGTTGAAGGCTCAAAGATTTTTAAGATCCAACTTTTTCCGGAAAGAGCAATTAAAGCTTGGGCTGTGGTAGTTGAATTTGAAAGAAAAGAATTTAAGCCATAATCAAAAGCTAAAAATCCTCCATCAGTTGGGGATTGTTGTGATATTAACCAATCTTTAGTTTTAGCCGATTCTGTTGAATCATGCATGTCTAGTACATTAAAAGCCATTAGAACCCAACCAGTCGTATCGGTATCGCTTGAACCATAATATCCAAAACCACCATCGATATTTTGGTTTGCTAAGAGATAATTTTTAGCTCTATCGATTGCCGTATTAAGATCAGGATTTGTTAATCCGTTTTTTTTAGCCTCAACAAGAGCTTGGATCCCGGCTCCAGTCATATCTGCAGAAGTTGAATACCAAGCGCAACCAGGTGCGGAATAACCAAATCCTCCGTCGACGGAATCTTGTTTTGAAATAAGAAAGCTTAAAACGTCTTCTTTGACCTGAGCACTTGAAGATGCCCCCACAGCAATCTCTGCTAAAAGACCAAAAATATCATCGTTCAAAGAACATTCATCGCCAATCTGATTATTGTTAAAAAAACTTTCGAGATGGGTTACATAATTTGTTCCTCCATAATTAGTTGGATCTCCGTTCGTTGCCACGATCGCTAAAATTCTTGTTTCCCAATCAGTCGCCGCTGACGGTTCACTTGGAACATTGCCAACTAAAAAATCTTGCAAAGAAATAGACGGATTTTTGATTGTGGAAATATCAATCCCGCCGGTAGCAAAGGCAATTGCTGACCACTGGGAAGGGGCGGAAAATCCATTGGTTATCCTGCCTGTCGAATCTTGCTGTGATTTTAAATAATTTAATCCATTGTCGATTACTACGTCTGCTAAGGTAGTTTTAACTACAAATAATTCAATAAATAAAATAAATAATATAAAGATTAAATTTTTAAGGTTTTTCATATTAGTTACCAATATAACTCCACTCAACGTTATCACCGTTTCCAACTTTTATATAACTGCAACCTTGACTGGGGGACTGACCGTTGACCTTAAAAGTCCACCAAACGGCATTTTCTTTTCCTACTCCATTGATCTGATAGACAGCATTTGTACCCATATCATTGTTGTACCTCATATTTAGACTTTGTATCTTTCCTTGTGAAAGAGCTTGACTTAAAACATCACATTGATTGGCACCGTTTGATAAATCGATTGATCCAACCGATGAGTTGCCGATCGACAGCGAAACCTTAAGACCTTGTGGTGCGGATATTGGAGGAATATTTGTAGGGGTTGGGTTTTCCGACCCTTTTATAATTGATATTGGAATAATTATCTGGGTTGGGATTATCGTTGGGATACCCGCCTTCGTCAAGACTACGGCGGGCAAAGTTGGAAAAATTATTTTTTTAACAACAGATTTATTTTCAATAACCTTTTTTGGTACTGTTTTTGTTGAATTATAAAAAGAAGCTCCTGCTAGAAGAAAAAAAACTATCGCCAAAATTTTGAAAACATTTCTTTTAAACATAGACCTTAGACTTTTCGCTCGAAAGTCACAAATTAGGTAAAAACAAAGGTAAGTTTTCTGGCTTTAACAGTTACGGCATAGCCACGGACTTGTCACCGTGATTTCCTTTTAAGTCTTTCGACCCCTTTGTCAAACAATACGTTTCCAACTATACATCATGCAAGTTTTATTTGTCAAATGTGGATTTTATCTGAACTTAGGAACTCTTATCATAAAAAAATAAATCAACCACATTGAAAAACCTAAAAGAATTGGATACCAAAGTCCGTAGTTGACAAACCCGCCAAAAAATTTTTGCAGTCTCATTGATCGAATAATAAATCCGAAAAACAGAAATCCGGCTTCAAAAACAAAAAGGCTGATCCAAAGAAGATTAATCCTTAAAAAATAAAACATGTACCAATCGATTAGATAAGCCAAAAAAATAAGTATTAACTGTAGAACAAAATCGTGAACATGCTTTTCATATTTTGCGTAAAGATCAATAATAGGGGAGTACATAATTAATATAATTTTAACTTCTTAAGAATACTAATGTTTCAATATATCAATATATTGAAACATATATAAATTAAGTCAATATTTTTCTATTTTCTTGTTTTCGTTTGTGATCCCAGTACATTTGCCAGTGACCCTTATAGATTCCTGGATGAATCATGATATCAGCGAAAAAATCATCGAGAAAATTTAATACCTTTTCTTTATTCAACATGTTTTCAATAATAGTTCTAACTTTTGAATTTCGTTTTAAAAATGTCGATGCATAGAAAACGACAGTCGCAGAAGATACTTTTAATGTGTCCATGATGTCTCGGTAATCAACCCCTTTTATTAATAAATAAATTATTGCAAGTCGTTTTGAAAGCATTATTTTTTCTGATGATGAAAGAATATCGTCAATTATTAATAAAAAATCATCTCGACCTTTGTTCCTTGAAAAGACTTCATAAAACAATCGATATGTTTTGGAAAGTAATTTTTCACTTACCGGTCTTTTAGATACTCTCGGCATAATTTAATGTAATTTATAATCAAAAAGTAGTTTATTTTTTAATACAAAACTTGTCAATCGCTTATAACCCTTCGATTTCACTCAGGGTATCCTGAGCGGAGCTGAAGGATAACCTACAAAAAGTATTATTTCGTATTGTTGCAACAACAAAAAAATCACGATAGACATATTATTATTTTTATAGAAACCAAAACATACTTGTTTCAATATATTGATATATTGAAACGTTTAAATATGGTAGACAAAGTTAGTTCAAAATAAAATTAAGGAGAATATGAATTAGCCTAGATGGCGCGATTTAGGCTAATTAACTAGCGCAATTAATGAAAAAGATAAAAGGTCACTTTTTCACGATTATGACTGCTTAGACCGTTAATTTGATGATAATTATGGTCAGATTAACGGGTTATTGGTTAAAAAGCGTTAATTTGATCAATTCAAATATCTAGAGAAAAAGGGGTTTGGAAGATTGGGAGAGTCTAAATTGCGGAGGGTACAGGATTCGAACCTGTAAGAGCTTTCGCTCACTGGTTTTCGAAACCAGCGCCATACCATTCATGCCAACCCTCCATAGATGACTATATTTTACCAAAGTTCAAACTAAATCTTGAAAGAAAAAATTATCAGCAATATGCCATTGCCTAAGTGTAATAGAGATCATATTTTCGATGCTCAATGCAATTTCTTTCATTACCAAGTCGTCATTTTTTCCTGAAATTTTTATCTCAGGTAATACATTTAATATTATTTCTTGTTTTTTATCTTGGACATATATTGGAATGATTGGCTTTGAATATTTTTTTGATAACCATAAAGCACCGGTTGATAATGGAATAGGATTTTTAAAAATTTTTACAACAACACTATTCTTTACAGGTAAAGCCGCATCAAGAAATAAACAAACAGATCCGCCATTTGTAAGGACAGGATCGATTTCTTTCATTGCTCCACCTAGCTGAACGATATTAATATTTATTCTTTTAAAAAGTTTTTTGTAAGTTTCATAAATAGAATATTTATTGAATTTATAAAAAGGAGTAATGATTTTATGATCTGGATAATTGTCATGAAATATTTTTCCTGCCATGGGATACGAACCGCTATGAACAGAAATAAAAATAGCTCCATTTTTTCTCATACATTCATCTAATGTTTCTTTCCCATAGACTCTTGTTTTATAAGGAAAAAAGCCAAAAAAAAGAAAAAGCAGGGTTTTTAATCTACTTATAAAAAAATTAATTCTCCCCACAATCACAAAATACATTTTTTTTGTAAATGACATTTTAGGATAAGCAAGGGAGATATTTTTAAAACGATTTTTTATATAAAACACATCAAAATTATACTTAAGAATAGACCGCTTATCATGAGACTTAACCAGAAAGTAATAATTCCTCCTAAAATATCCAAAACATAGTGTTGTTTTACAAAAACCGTTGAAATACATATAAAAAAATTAACTGACCAAATCAATATTGAATATTCTGGAAATACGAGTGAAAGAAAATATGAACAAATTAATGTTGCAAACACATGTGCACTTGGAAAACCATTTGTATCATTATCAGCTTTATGAATGAAAGTGGCTAATTTACTGAAAATATTTTTGTTTTTAATTATTGGACGTTTTACACCATTTGGAATAAAATACCAAAATAATCCGGCGAGAATATAAGCAATAATATAAGTAATAAAAAAATTATTAATATATTTTGTATTCCATAAAAAAATTATGGTTGTTACTATATAAATATAGAATCCAATATAAGGAATAACAAATATGGGAATTAAAGGAATAGAATCATCAAATTTAATTTTCCAATAATATTTAGACTTCCTTTTGTTTAGAACTACATAAATACTTTTTGCAAATAAAAAAAGAATCAATAAAAATATCTTGTTCATAATAATATTATAACTCCAATTGTTAAAAATACAGGTTTGAAGTAAAATTAGAAGGACACGGTGCGTTGGTCCTGCGGAGCAGGATCTCGCTTCGCGAGACGAAGTGGAAACGCGACTGTCTGTCCCAGCACTATCTTGCAAAATGGTGCGATGGCGAAGAGGAAACGCAGCTGTCTGCAAAACAGCTATTGCGGGGGTTCGATTCCCCCTCGCACCTCAGAACCATTTTGCTTAGAAGTGCGGGATCCCGTAGTCGTAATCCGACGAAGTCGGAAACGTACTACTGGGACAAAACAGTTATGCGCCAGTCCGATTCTGGCACGCACCTCAAATTCTAAAGGAAGATGGGCAGGACGGTAATGCGCGAGTCTTGAATCCCGCATAGAGCGGAGGCATGTCAGAGCGGTTTAACGAGCTAGTCTTGAAAACTAGTATGGCCGTAAGGTCATCGGAGGTTCGAATCCTCCTGCCTCCGCCTTGTGCGGGACGACCCCTATTAAATTTTTTAATTATTTTTATGTTTCAAAGTCCAACACATGGAGAGGTTGATCTGGAAAAGTTGCGTCATATTGTATCGGCTTATATGGCCGAGGATAAAAAAGCTAAGTATGAAATCATCGTCGGCACCGACTCTCAAAAGATGGAAAAAGGGGGATACGATTTTGTTTCTGCCCTAGTCATCCACAGGATCGGTTTTGGAGGGATTTATTTTTGGAAAAGGGAAATTAACAACAAAAAAATGGGTTTGAAGGAAAGAATCTACCGGGAAGCGACCATGTCTTTGGAGACTTCGGAAAACTTTATCAGTTTTTTCAAGACGAACGGCATTTCCCGATACGATATTCAAATTCATGTGGACATCGGACCAAATGGAGAAACTAGAAGCATGATTAATGAAATTAGTGGAATGATTCGGGGGAGTGGGTATGACGTGAAGATAAAACCTTATTCTTATGGAGCCAGCAAGGTTGCAGACCGATATACTTAAAGATATTCTCTCACATTTGCATCAGTTATCACAAAGCTCGTTCCTTCACCTTTAACAATTTTGTAAGCAACCTTTCTGGCGATGCCTTCAATCGTCCGCTCCAGACTTCTGATTCCAGAATCAAATCCCAACGGTCTGGTTATTTTCATCCAAACAGAATCGTCAATTTTTATATTCTCCGGAAGCAGTCCAACCTCTTTAATATAGTGCGGAAAGACATAATTTTTGGCAATGGCGATTTTTTCCTCATCGGTGTATGACGGCATCTGGATCACTTCAAGACGGTCCATGACGGCGGTTGAAATATTATTAGTGTTGTTGGCTGTTGCAATAAATAAAACATTTGACAAATCAATCGGGTAGTCGATAAAGTAATCGGTGAAATTATTATTTTGTCCCGGATCCAAAAGTTCAATTAAAACACCCATGATCGCTGCCCGTGATTCCGGTGTGATCCTGTCTAGTTCATCAAGTAAGATAACCGGATTAATGGCTCCGGCGCGTCTTAATGCCCGGATGATCATTCCCGGTTCGGCTTCCGGAGAGGTCTTTGATTGGCCGCGCAGATCAAGAGCAGAAGATAATCCTCCAAATGGAATACGGATAAACTTTCGGCCTAATGCTTCGGCGACGGACTTAGCAAAAGTGGTTTTTCCAGTTCCGGCCAATCCAACAAAAAAAAGATTTGGTGCATGAAAAAGGTTTGAGGTAGGCGATTTTTTTTGAAGAATTAAAACGGAAATAAATTCAATTATTCTTTGTTTTATTTTTTCCAAGCCGAAATGATTTTGTTCCAAGATCTGTTTGGCCCGGTCAATATCAAGAAAATCATCTGTCTTTTTACTCCATGGAATATTAACAATCCAGTTGATGTATTTTGCTGTGATATCAAGTTGGGCAAGATTGCCGCCATGTTTTAAGGTCAAATAAATACGTTCAATTTGCTCAGCTGCTTTGTCATGAAGGTTAGCAGGCAGATCGGCCGACTGCAAAAGAGTCTTTAATTTTTCTATTTCTGACAAGCTATTGGTTTCATCCATATTATTAGCAGACTTTCATGTCATTTGATAATTTCCCCTTGACAACCGATTTTTTTTTGGGTATATTTCATCATATAAAAATTATAAGTTAATTACAAATTCCAATTTTTTAATATGTCAAAA
>JBBTYO010000043.1:0-7661 GCA_038061735.1 Patescibacteria group bacterium | reverse complement strand
TTTTGCCTTCAGAATTTTTAATTACCCAACCCATAATTTCCGTATCACTGGTGGAGGTTAATTTTGTACCTTGGGGAAGTCGGCTAGCTAAATCCATGGCATTGATCACATTTCCATTATGAGCCAAAGCGAAATTATCTTCTCTAATATCTAAAACAACCGGCTGAACATTGCAAAGTTTATTACCTCCGGTAGTTGAATAGCGGGTATGAGCGATAGCAGCAAAACCTTTAAGAGAGTTTATTTTTTCTTCATCAAAAACATTTGAAACAAGACCTAACCCCTTTACACTTTTTAGATTCTTACCATCGGTGACGGTAATACCTGCACCTTCTTGACCTCGATGTTGGAGACTATATAAACCAAAAAAACTAATCCTGGCAACGTCTTCACCTTTTCCATAAATTCCAAAAATTCCACATTTATCTTTTAAGCCAGTTTTTTCTTCGGCCTTTAAAAAAACCCGCTCTGGGCGGGTGCTTTTTTTAGCTGAGAAAAGTTTATTCCTCATTAGAAGAAAATTATATAAAACCTAAATCATTTTTGCAAGGAGAATTTATTTTATTTTAATTAAAAAATAGATTTTTCTAATTTCGTCAAAAAATTAATTACTTGATTATCAAAGCATGAAACAGCAAACCATTTCCTTCCCAAATCTTTGAGTGATGCACCAAAATGATAAATTTTATATTTATCTATAACAAGAAAACGATCATGTGATAACTTAAATTCTTTTATTTCTATCGGTGAATACTGCAAGTTAAATTTTTTTAAATCCAATAACAACTCTTGTGTAATCTTTTTGCAATAAATAGTTACTTTAATATCTTTATTGCGCTTAGCAAACAATGACAGGACAGTATCGTCAATAAAATTATCAATAAGTATTATTTCTTTTTTTGCTGAACGAATAACATCTGATACAAATTTATGAGCATCAAAAGCCTCACCTTCAAAGAATATTTTTTGGTCAGGAATAATATTGTTTGCAGTTATTGCTTTAAATATCTGATTAAATCTTTCATCTGTTTTTATTCCATATATTATTTGTGTTTTTTCAATATCTTTAATTTTTTGATAAAGCTGGTAATGAGAATTGATATATTTTCGCATTTGGACAAAAGCAGTCATTATTTGGATACTTACTTTTATAGCAATTTCACTTTTTAAAACAGCAGATAACATGGCAACACCCTGTTCTGTAAAAACATAAGGAAGATATCTACGTCCTCCTTTATTTTTTGAGGTCACAATTTGTGACCTCAAATTTTTGTATTCTGATTTTGTTAATTGAAAGCAAAATTCCTTCGGAAAACGATCGGAATTTCTTTTAAATGTTTGATTTAGTGCTTTTGTTTCCACATGATACAAACGGGCCAAATCCTCGTCCAACATCACTTGCTTATTGCGAATCGTATAAATCTTGCTTTGAATATCGCTTTTATTGATTGGAGAGACTACCATTTTCTTCATAAATAAATATTAACATAATGAAAATCAGGAAGTCTGGATTCCCGCCTACGCGGAAATAACAAAATGCAGATATTTTAACTGAATAATTCCCTTTCTAACTTTTTAATTTTTCTTAAACGAATAAAATTTCCAATTCCCATAAAGAGTGTATATCCAACACCAATTAGTAAAACGAAAACACTAATAATATATTTTTTTGGGTCTTCAAAATAAAATTGCGCGAATATAAAACTTAAAATACAAACTAAAACCGTTGCTGTTGCCTCAGTAGCATAGATAATTTTATCTTTTCTTAATTGATCAATAATGAATTTTGTTTCCTCTTGTTTCATAAAAGTATTATATCAAACCCATTAATAATACATTTCCTGCCAGTGGGCGTCGACTTCGATATTTAAATCCAGAAAAACTTTTTTATTGATGGCGAGTGCAATTTCTTTGCGGGCGTAACTACCAATTTCTTTAATTTTTCTTCCATCTTTTCCAATTAACATTCCTTTATAACGGTCATTAGTGGTTAAAATTTTTGCCTTAATATAAGTTATACCGTTCTTTCTTTCCAAAACTTGATCAACAATAACGGTTGTTGTATAAGGAATTTCCTCACCCATCATTAAAAATATTTTTTCCCGAATTAATTCACCCAAAAATATTTTACTGTCAAGATTAATAATGGGGTAGACCAAGTCGGGTGGCAATTCTTCGGAATCAATGTTTTTTTCCGGCAGATATTCAAAGATTTTATCAAGCAGTGGCTTGACATGCATATTATTGATAGCCGAGATTTGAAAAACATCCTTAAACTCTTCTTCTAAGAATTTATATTGAGGTAAAAAAGATTTCCCCGGATCATCAATCTTGTTAATAACTAATATTTTTGGTCTATTAATTTTTCTTACTAATCCAAGCACCTTACTTTCTTCAAAATCTCTCTTTCTTGTAGCGTCAACCATATAAATTACAAGATCAACACTTTCGTTTAGAATCTGCAAAGTCTTCTCGTTAATTCTTTTTGAAAGAAAATCTTTCGCTTTTCCCACAATTCCCGGAGTATCGACAAAAATAATTTTTCCACGCTCTTCTTCATAAAGGGCCCGGATCGAAAATCTGGTTGTTTGTGGTTTTGGAGAAGTAATAGCTACTTTCTGTCCAATCACATTATTAACGAAAGTCGATTTACCAACATTAGCCCTTCCAACCAACAATACTTTACCCATTTTTATCATGCTATAATTTTAACAGAATATGGCGGGAATATCTGATAAAGACATAATTAGAAAAATTAAGAACGGTCAAATAAATAACTATTCTTATATAGTAAAAAAATATACAACCTTAATATATAGATTTATTCAAAGGAAGCTTTTTAATAAAGAAGATATCGATGATCTGGTTCAAAATGTTTTCATTTCTTTTTATAAGGCGATTGAAAAATTTGATGAAAAAAAACCAATTAAGCCATATTTATTTCAAATCGTTCAAAACGAATTAAAAATGTATTACAGATCGAAAAAACAAATGATCCCGTTAAATGATAATATTTATCTCGATCACGATCGTGATGTAGATATTATTGACATTAATTATTTAACTTATTTAAAACAAGATGAAAAACAAATTTTTTTGTATATGACAGAAGGATATTCTTATGAAGAAATTGCAAAACTTATTAAAAAACCTGTAAATACGATAAAATCAATTGTAAGAAGAGGGCGATTAAAATTAAAAAGTATCTATGAAAAAACTTGAGGATAAAATAATCAGAAAAATTTATAGAATAGAAGCAGAAAAAACTATCGGGCAAATTATTAGTGAAGTGTCTTTATTTATTCTCCTTTTTCTTTCCTCATTATTTATTTTTTCCATTATTGTTGAGATATTAAATGAACAGGCGTCTTTTGATCTATTTGATTTTTTGAGAGATGATTTTGAAATAATTAGGGAAAATTTTTTTAATAATTCATTACTGTTTGTACAGGAATTACCGCTACCATTGACTTATATTTTAATAGGATTATCATTACTGTTGATTTGGTTACTATACGTCTTTGCTAAAAATTTTAATAAAATTAAAAATAAATTAATTTCTCTTTATAAGTTTTGGTTTAAATAATTATGATAAAAAAAATATTTCCAGTTCTCTTAATTGTTATTATTGTGATTATTTTTTCTAATTATCAAAAAAATAATCAGACGATAAAAAAAATGTTAAATTCAAAAAATGCAGTAACAATACAGCCGACTGATTTAATAAAAAAAACAGTAAACAAATCGGAAAAAATTTTCTTGCAAGTCGACGAACCAAAAAATAACATTACTGTAAATAATCCAATAATAAATATAAGTGGTAAAACAATTGCTAATGGCTACATTTTTATTAATGAGCAAGAATTGAAAGCTGATGTAAACGGAGTATTTGCATCAGCCACTACACTGGATGAAGGAGAGAATTATATTCTTATAGTCGCATCCGATGATTTAGGTAATAGTGTTGAAAAAGATATTTTGGTTAATTTAGAATCTACTCAATAAATGCAACTATTTTAAGAATAGGTGCATATATGTAGTATTGGTTGTTATTAATTTTAATAAAAAATAAATATGAAAAAAATATCATTAACTTTAGTTATACTTGTGACAGTTTTAACAATTTCATCTCCAATTTTTGCAAAAGTTCCTTCAGAAAAGGGACAAAATAGCGAAAATAAAAGAGTATCTAAAGAGGAAAGAATAAATTTAAAAGAAGAAAAAAAAGAGGGGTCAAATACAGCTGGAATAAAAGAAGATGTTAAAGAAATCAGAATGGGCTTACTGGATAAAGTAAAAAATTTTATGAAAAAGAATCTTAAATTTGAGGCAAGAGTAAAAGGAAAGATAACTGTAGTTGGATCAAATAATTTTTCATTAAACGGAGACGACGGAACATTTCAAGTAAATATTACCGATAAAACTAAATTTTTAAGAAAATTTGGCGGGAAGAGTTCTTTGAGCGAATATTCTATTGGGGATGAAGTAGTTGTTTTTGGAAAATTTACTGATGATACTAAATTAATTATCGACGCAAAAACTATTAAAAATAATTCCATTCAAAAAAGGTTTGGAGCTTTCTTCGGAAAAATAACTGTAAAAAATGCTGATAATTTTATTATGGAAACTGCAGAGCGGGGAACACAAACGGTCTATTTTGGAACAGCTAAAATTGTAGATAGAAAAGAAACAAGTATTACATTGAGCGATATTAAAGTAGGGGACAGAGTTCGAGTTAAAGGGGTTTGGGACAAAACTTTAAGTAAAATTGCTGAAGTTACCCAAATAAAAGATTTTTCAATCCCAGTTGTTATCCCAACTCAAGCCACCAAGAATTGATTTATTTGTTTGAGACCACTTAAAAAGTGTAAAACTTGAGTGCCCGCGTATTTTTAAAAATTTTACTTCAGGAAGATCGAGAATACCTGCTTTTAACCAGATTTGAGCAACTAAACTACCACAATAAATTGTTTTAACAGTTTTTTTAAGTTTCCTAGTTAAAAAAGCTAATTTAGTTTTTGATTTGATTGGATCAAAATTAATTGCGTAAAATTTTTTAATAAGTGGAATCATAGAAAAAGAATAAACAACTGGTTGATTATCAATAATTCCTGAATCACTGATTTCTTTCGCAATAAGACCGGCCTTTGCTACCATCTCCTTATTATTAGCGGGCGGGGGGCCAAAAAATATTTTGCTGTAATCGCCTTTTTTATAAAGTTCGATGTATTCAATTGCCGTAATAATTCGGAGTCCTGACTTGTCCGATTGATTATCTGTCAGAGGTCCAATTCCAAGTCCCATAGGTGGAGGCGCAGCGTTAAGCAAAAGTGCGTCGAATAAATTAAGGTTTGTCTCATCTTGATAAGGAATTATTGCAATATGATCAATAAAATCTTTTTCCCGGACAAAATAAATTGCCCAACCCGGTTCAACCTTTATGTTTTTTGCTTTTTCTTTTAACTGATCCCAAGATGGAAAATGAATCATTGGAAGATCATTAAAGGAAATTTTTTGCATCTTATTCAGAAATGCCTCGAGCTTATCGTGTATTGAAGCTATACTCATAGCTAACAATGATACTATAAACTGTACTGAATTTGTGGTACAATATGATTCATTAACCCACCAAGTTTATGATGGTGGTTTTTTTTATAATATGCAAATCAGAAACGTTGTTATCATCGCTCACGTAGATCATGGTAAGACCACTCTGGTTGACGCCATTCTTAAGCAAACCCATACATTTCGTGATAATCAAAAAGAAATGGGCGAGACTCTCATCATGGATTCCAACGATTTGGAGCGAGAAAAGGGAATCACAATTTTAGCTAAAAATACTGCCGTTTTTTACAAAAATACCAAGATTAATATTGTTGATACTCCAGGTCACGCCGATTTTGGTGGTGAAGTCGAACGGGTTATTAATATGGCGTCTGGTGCAATCTTATTGGTTGATGCGGCCGAAGGTCCTCTCCCTCAGACAAAGTTTGTTTTGAAAAAAGCGATTGAGGCAAAATTGAAATTAATTTTAATTATTAACAAAATTGATAAAAAGGATGCCAGACCGAAGGAAGTTTTAGCCCAAGTTGAAGATTTGATTTTGGAGTTAGCTCTTGATGAATCCTTTCTTCACTTTAAAACTCTTTATGCAGTCGGTCGTGACGGAAAGGCCTTCTATGAACTACCGGAAAAGTATGATCCTAATAGTAAAGATAACCTCGTTCCTCTTTTTGAAACAATAATTAAAGAAATAGAAAATAATGCAATCGATGAAGATAAACCCTTTCAAATGTTAATTTCAACCTTAGACTATGATAATTATGTTGGTAAGCTTTGTATAGGAGAAGTATCCCAAGGAATTTTGAAGAAAGATCAGCCGATTGTTTTGGTCCAAGATAATAAAATAATCGGCCAATATCGGGCCCAAAAACTTTACACATTTGAAGGCTTGCAAAAAAAGGAAGTTAACTGGGTTGCCAGCGGTGATATTGTGGCAATTGCCGGAATTCCTCAACTAAACATCGGTCAGACAATTTGTGATCCATCTAGTCCGATCAGCCTTCCATCAATCAAAGTAGAAGATCCAACTATTAAAATTACCATTGGTCCAAACACAAGTCCTCTTTCTGGCCGTGAAGGTAAATATTGTACTTCACGACAAATTAAAGAACGATTGGAAAAAGAAAAACAAACAAACTTGGGGTTGAAGATCGAAGAAGACCCAGAGGGAGTTAATTATGTTGTATATGGTCGAGGAGAATTACATCTGGCGATTTTGATCGAGACAATGAGAAGAGAGGGGTATGAACTTCAAGTCTCAAAACCACAAGTTATTTATAAAAAAATTGACGGAGTAATTCAAGAACCGTTTGAAGAAGTAACGATCGATGTTGATAAAGAATATATGGGATTAGTGACAGAGGAATTCGGAAAAAGAAAAGGAGAAATGAGAGATATGGTGACAACGGGAAATACAACCAGATTAATATATAAAATTTCAGATTATAATTTGCTCGGAGTGAGAAGCTCGCTACTTACGAAAACCAGAGGGACAGCAATTCTCAGTACTTACTTTTTAGGATATTTACCAAAAGGACCAAAAATGGAATCATCAAGAAATGGAGCTTTGATTGCAACTAAACCTGGTGTGACAGTTACATATGGTTTGGTCAAAAGTCAAAGTAGAGGAACTCTTTTTGTTGGGATTGGAGTAGAGGTTTATGAGGGAATGGTTGTTGGATTATCATCTCGCGAAATGGATATTGATGTCAATGTTGTTAAAGAAAAACAATTGACAAATAATCGATCGGCTGGAGAAGGAGTTTCTGTTGGATTGATACCAGCCACTCCAATGTCTCTTGAACAGGCCTTGGATTTTATCAATGATGATGAAATGTTGGAAGTCACCCCATTGAATATTAGGATTAGAAAAACTCATCTTTCACCCTCTCAAAGAAGAATTGAAGGACGTAAAGCTGATAGTATTTCTGCATAAAAAAACACTATCCTTCGTAATAAATTTGAATTTAATACTTACAGATAGTGTTTAGTTTTTTTTGTGAATTAATAGCTTCTTCGATCATCTCGAAATCCGCCACCTCCACCTCCTCGGTTAAAACCGCCTCCACCTGGTCGCCTCTCTTCTCGAGGTCGAGCAA
>JBBTYO010000042.1:0-5915 GCA_038061735.1 Patescibacteria group bacterium | reverse complement strand
AAATTGAAAAACGAGATCTTCCTCAATGGGTTTTTAAGATCACAAAATACGCCGATCGTTTATTATCTGACTTAGAAGGATTAGATTGGCCAAAAGGAATTTTGGAAATGCAAAGAAATTGGATCGGCCGAAAAGAAGGGATAAATATTGATTATAAAATTAAAGGCAGCAACAAAATTATTACTTGTTTTACTACTCGACCGGATACAAATTTTGGTGCGACATTTATTGTTATTGCTCCGGAACATGAATTTGTAAAAAAAATAAATAATGAAGATGTTAAAAAATATATAAAAGAAACAGCTTCTAAATCAGAACAAGATAGATTAAACGAACAAAAAAAGAAAACAGGTGTTTTTACAGGATTTTATGCAATAAATAATTTGAATGGAAAAGAAATTCCGATTTGGATTTCTGATTTTGTTCTTTCCGGTTTTGGGACAGGGGCGGTGGTTGGTGTTCCTGGCCATGATTTAAGGGATTTTGAATTTGCTAAAGAATTTGAGATAGATATTATTCGGGTTGTAGTTGGAAAAGATGGGGACAAATCTGAAATAACCAAAAAAGAACAAGTCCAAGAAGAAGAGGGGACAATGATAAATTCTGAGTTTTTGAATGGCCTGGATATTCACATTGCCACGAAAAAAATAATGGATTATTTTGAAGAAAAAGATTGGGGAAAAAGAGTGACGACATATCATTTGAGAGATTGGATTTTTTCAAGACAAAGATATTGGGGTGAACCGATTCCGATGGTTAATTGTAAGAAATGTGGTTGGAATCCAATTCCAGAGAGCGAATTACCATTAAAATTACCCTACGTCAAATCATACGAGCCGATGGAAACTGGAGAGTCACCTCTTTCTGTCATTCCAGAATTTGTAAATACTAAATGTTCAAAATGTGGAGGAGAGGCAAAGCGGGAAACGGATACGATGCCAAACTGGGCAGGAAGTTGTTGGTACTTCATTCGCTTCGCTCAATATCAAAAATCAAAGATCAAAAATCAAAAAGATGAACCATCAATTGAAAATTGGAAATTGAAAATTGAAAATTCCGGCAATTTATTGCCGGTAGACTGGTACTTGGGCGGAGCCGAACACGCCGTTCTTCATCTTCTTTATTCTCGTTTTTGGGTCAAGGCTTTATATGATTTAAAACTTTTGGATTTTAAAGAACCATTTTTGCGCCTCCGAAATCAGGGAATGATTCTTGCCGAAGACCATCGAAAAATGAGTAAATCCTTTGGTAATGTCATCAATCCTGACGTTGTGATAAATGAATTTGGGGCCGACGCATTGAGAGTTTATGAAATGTTTATGGCGCCATTTAATCAGGAAATTTCCTGGGCAACGAAATCTTTACAAGGTTCATATAGGTTTGTGAAGAGGGCTTGGGATATATATCAGAATTTAGAATCGAGAATTCAGAATTCAGAATTCAAGGAAGACAAGCAATTAGTTGTTAAATTGCAGAAAACTATCAAAAAAGTCACGTCCGATATTCTTGAAATTAAATTTAATACTTCGATTGCATCAATGATGGAGTTTTTGAATGATTTTGAACGTAATCCTCAAGGATTATCAAAAGAAAATGCCAAAAAGTTTTTGCAGATTCTAGCTCCATTTGCTCCGTTTATGACCGAGGAAATTTGGAGAAATGTATTTCACGAAAAAGAGTCAATACATTTATCGAGTTGGCCAAAAGTAGAAGGGGAAATTGTTGAGGAAGAAATAATTTTACCGATTCAGATTAATGGTAAATTAAGAGAAACAGTAAAAGTTCAGAGTTCAAATATTAAAGATCAAAAAGAAATTGAAAAATTGGCCTTAAAAAGTGAGAAGGTAAAAAAATATATTGAAGGAAAAGAGTATAAGATTATTTACGTTCAAGGGAAAATCATTAATTTTATTGTAAGATAAACTTATGGACAGGCAAAAATATTTTGAGGCGTTAAAAAAGCAATTAGAACCGAATATTTTTAATCATTCTCTTGCGCTTGAGGCGTGTATGGGTGGGCTTTATGATTATTTCAAAACAAATAATACGTTAAACGCAAACGAACCTGCAAAAGACGACTGGATGTTGGCAGGAATGTTGCATGATATTGATTTCTCCGGAGAATTTAAGCCCGATCATCCCAAAAAAACATTGGAGGTCTTGGCTAAATATGATCTTACAATCTCAGAAACTGTTCACAATATTATCAAGGCTCATGCACCGGATTTGACCGGAAGAAAACCACAAAACAAAGCTGAATGGTCGATATTTTGTGCCGATAGTCTGACGGGTTTGATCATGGCAGTTGCTTTTGTCTATCCCTCAAGAAAACTTGCAGACGTTAAATTATCATCAGTTATCAAAAGATTACTTAAAGAACCCAAATTCGCGGCTGGAACCCGACGTGAAGAAATAAAAATGTGTGCTAACCCAGAAGGATTAAATCTTCCAGTTGAAAAATTTGTCGAGATTTGCTTAAACTCAATGAAAGCAGTCGCAGGAGAAATTGGGTTGTAAAATTACTCCCTTTCTATCGAAATGTCTTCGAGTGAGCGGGGATCTTCGACAGGTTCTAAGTGAGTCGAAACCGTCACCTTTTGAATTGCATCGCGAATTTCTTTCTCAATATCCTCCAAAATATCATGACCTTTTCTTACAGACCAACTACCGGGTGTCAACACATGGAAATCAACAAATCTTCTTTGTGCAGATTGACGGGTTCTAAGTCCATGAAACTTTAAGCCTTTACTTTCATATTTTTTGAAAACAGATTTAATAATATCTAATTCTTCATGAGAAATAGAAGTGTCCAGTAGACCCAAAATCGAGCGTTTTATTAATTTTAATCCGGTAAAGACAATATTAATGGAAACAAGAATAGCAACAACAGGATCTAATATTTGCCACCCTGTTAAAGCGACCAAAAAAACAGCTACAATAACTCCTATTGAAGTAATCACGTCCGTCATCAAATGATGACCATCGGCTTCAAGAGTAATTGAACGATGTTTTTTTCCGACTTTCAAAAGTTTTTTGGCAACGACGTAATTAATAATGGAAGCAATTAATGAAATTCCTAGCCCCAAAAAAGCTTGTTCAATAATTTTTGGGTGAATAATTCTGTCAATCGCACTTATTGAAATGGCGATTGCGGCAATAAAAATAAATAATCCTTCCATAATACTGGCAAAATATTCAGCTTTTGAATGACCATATCTATGTTCGGCATCAGGAGGTTGTTCGGCTATTTTAAGCATAAAGAGGGCGATTATAGCAGCGGCCAAATTAACCAATGAT
Organism: Patescibacteria group bacterium; assembly: GCA_038061735.1. Lineage (GTDB taxonomy): Bacteria > Patescibacteriota > Microgenomatia > UBA1406 > GWC2-37-13 > GWC2-37-13. Next base: position 2,618 of record JBBTYO010000042.1, on the reverse strand, counting down.
TCAATAGCGTCAGAAAGTAGTCCAACTGACCCGGTTAAAAAATATGCAAGAGACTTGAGGAAAATAGTTGCAACCGCAGTGAAAATTGAAAACCAAGCGAATTTAGTTAAGGAATTTTTTTTCATAATCCAAAATGCTCAAAAATATCAAGAATACCGTTTTCGTCGATTGATTTTCCTACATAACCATTTTTTCTCTTCGATAAAACCAATTTTTTAAGGTCGGGAGTGGCATTTCCCATTGCTCCAGCGTATCCACAGACCCCAATAAAATCCCAATCAGTCAAGCTGTCACCAACTCCTAAGATTTCTTCCGCCTTAATTTTATATATATCAATAATTTCTAAAACTGATTGTTTTTTGGAAATTCCGGAAGACGTTATATTTCCAAAAAAATATCCTTTAATGGCTGGATGGGTACTCCAGCCGATCATTAATTTATCTTTATATTTCTTAAATATTTGGTCAACTGTTTTTCGCTCCCAATCAGTTTTTGTCACCGGCAAAATTTTTACTATTTCATTCTTCATTACCTCATTAATCAGCGCATTGACCATGATTGGTGCAAAAGACAAAGTAAAATTATGAAGATCAGTAATTTTGTTTTTTTGGTTTTTCTGAATGAAATATTTTTCAGTCATATAAATTTCCGTATAAATATTATTATCTAAAAGTTTTTTGGTTAAATCGACCGCTACACCATTATCTATGACATGTTTTTTTACTATTTTTAAATTTGAAGGATCGACTAAAATTGCTCCAGCTAAAGCAGTTTGAATATTGTTCAAATGGGCATCGTCAACTATTTTTTTGACAGAATAATAAGGTTTGGCACTGCATAAAATTACATAAACACCGCTCTTCTTGATCTGTCTTAGTTTGTTAACAACTTCTGTAGGAGGGTATGGGGCATTAAAACCAGCCTTATCACCAACAATTACACCATCAACATCCAAAATAATCGCTTTTATTTTGTTCATCAGTGAGCCCACCGAGACTCGAACTCGGAACCAACAGCTTAAAAGGCTGCTGCTCTGCCAGTTGAGCTATAGGCCCTGGAAGATAGAATATCATTCTATCAAGTTGAAGCGATTATTTCATCTGATTTTAATCCTTTATTTGAGGCTAAGGACAAACTTTTGGACATTTAGTTTTAAAGGATACAAATAATCTCCAGGGTAAGAACTATTGCAGATGTAGATAATAACACCAAGTAAAAAGAATAAAAAAAATATTATCCAAATAAAATAATCAATAATTTTTTTTATAAAAAACATAATTTATTATAACTTAATTATAAAAAGCTCAATACCAAATTTAGTATTTTTGCTTTTAATAAATTAGAAATTAGTAATTAGAAATTAAAATTTGTTACAATAACAGGATATGACTTGGATGTTTTATGCATTTTTATCAGCTATTTTTGCGGCAGCGACTTCGATTTTGGCCAAAATTGGAATAAAAGATATTAATTCCGATCTAGCAACTGCAATCAGAACCATCGTTATTTTATTTTTTGCCTGGGGAATCGTTTTTTATAAGGGTTTGGGAAAACAAATCTATTCAATTTCAAAATTTTCGTTAATATTCTTGATTTTATCAGGTATTGCCACGGGTCTTTCCTGGCTATTTTATTTTAAAGCCCTTCAGATGGGAGAAGCATCGAAAGTGGCTCCGATTGACAAATTAAGTTTAGTTTTTACGATTATTTTAGCGGCAATTATTCTTAAAGAAAAAATCAACTTCGCCATCGTTTTCGGTGCCATCCTCATGTCCGCCGGCGCCATTATTATTAGTCTTGCCAAATAACCTCTATGACTTGGCTATATCTATCTTTGGGAGTCGCTGTCTGCTATGCCTGTTTGAATATATTTTCGCGCGTTGTATCGGTTGATAGTAAAAATCCGAGAGCTCTTTCAATTGCTTTTAACCTTGTCTCAAGCGTTATGGCGGTGGTATTAATACTATTAACCGGCACCTACAAAAATCTTTCTCTTCCAACCCAAACAGATGCCTGGATATATTTTGCAATTGCCGCTTTCTTCTACGGAATATTTGAGAGATATAGATTTCTTGCGACAAAAATGATTGACGCTTCGATCTATTCAATAATTGGAAATATTGCAGTCATCTTAGCTTTTACAATTTCAGTGTTTTTGTATAAAGAGGCATTGACCGTGTCAAAACTAGCTGGATCATTTTTAATATTAGGATCCCTTTTAATGGTTATCGAAAGAAAAAAATCCAAAATTTCCTTTAAAGGTCTGATGGTTGGATTGGTTGCCAGTATCGCCGTTGGAATCGCCATGGGTCTGGATAAAAAAGGAGCAACTTTTTTTAATCCGGAAATTTATAATCTACTGCTTTGGGTAGCCCCTCTTTTTATTTTGTACGTTCCGAGTATTAAATTGAGCGAAATCACAGATCAGTTTAAAAAATTTTCCTGGAAGATATATTTGTTATCCTTTTTTAATTTTGTTGGTTTTTATCTAGGGCTAAAAGCCTTTCTTCTGGCTGAGGCTACCAAGGTTATACCAGTTATTCAATTATCAACCATAATGACTGTCATAGCTGGAATATTTTTGCTTAAAGAAAGAAATAATCTGTCCAAAAAAATTC
>JBBTYO010000041.1:0-4665 GCA_038061735.1 Patescibacteria group bacterium | reverse complement strand
ATAAGATTCTTTTACTTCCACCTGTTGTTACTTCAACTTGAAGAATACGATTTGGCCCGATTTATAAAGGCAGTTATCAATACTAAGGGCATTCCACCTAACCGTGATTTTCGCAAACCTTTAAAATTTACTCTTAAAATAAAGCTTATTACAGCCCTAAGCTCACTTTTAATTCTTTTTATAGCTTTTTTTATCAGTAAAATTTTTAGTGATAATCCATACAAAATGATCTATTTGGTTCTGACCTACGCCCTAGGGCTATATTTTAGTTACATTTTTTTGATCATAATTAACTTTTTACTTCTTCCCATTGATGTTTTTACTAAAGCATTATTGGTCTTTTTGGCAAAAAGTAAGATAAAAAAACTAAATAATTTAAAAATAATTGGAGTAGCCGGCAGTTATGGAAAAACGGGGATGAAAGATATGATCACAACAGTTTTGGGAGAAAAATACCAAGTCGTTAAAACTCCGGAAAGCATCAATACTCCAGTTGGAATTGCCAGAACAATTCTCGCCCAAGTAAATGAAAGAACAGAAATTCTAATTGTTGAGATAGGGGAATATTATTCAGGAGATATCAAAAATATCTGTGCGATTGTTCCTCCCCAAATTGGTGTAATCACGGGAATAAACGAAGCTCATTTCGAAAGATTAAAATCAATTGATAATAGTGTTAGAACTATTTTTGAAATAGCTGAAAATATGAAATCAAACGGAATATTACTTTTAAATGGCCAAGATAAACTTATTAAAAATAACTATAAAAAATTTGTAAAAAATCAAGAAATATATTTTTATTCCTCGAAAGGAAAGATCGAGTTTTATGAAGATGCTCCAGGGTTTATCTATCAAAAAATATTTTTCCCGGTCTTAGGACAGTATAATTTAGACAAAGTTGATGGGGTAATCTACCTAGCAAAAAAATTTGGTTTAAACCACCAAGAAATTGAGGCCGGTTTGAAAAAAATAAAAACACCGGCTCACCGACTCCAACCGATTTTAAATCGTGAAAAAAATATTCTCGTCATTGACGATAGTTATAACGGCAATCCCGACGGGGTAGAGGAGGCCATAAAAACTTTGTCATTATTTAAAAAGAGGAGAAAAATTTTTATTACTCCGGGATTAGTTGAAATGGGAAATAAATCTAGAGAAGTTCATCAGAGAATCGGGGAAAGATTAAACGACGTCGTAGATTTGGTTATTTTAGTCAAAAATTCTGTGACCCCGGATATTGAAGAAGGGCTTATAAAAGCTGGATTTAACGATAAAAATATCGTTTGGTTTAACTCGATGATGGAAGCCCAAAATAATCTTGGGAATATATTAAATTCCGGCGACGTGGTTCTTTTCCAAAATGACTGGCCGGATAATTATGTATAATATAACTATGAAAACTATTGGAGTCTTCTTCGGTAGTAGATCTCCTGAGCATGATGTTTCGATTATTACTGGACAACTAATTATTTCCGGATTAAAAAAATGCGGATATAACGTCATCCCTGTTTATATTGATAAAAAAGGCAAGTGGTATTCTGATGCACGACTTTCATCGATAAAATTTTTTACTGAAAATCCGACTGATTTGGATAAAAAACTAGAAGCGTTTAATATTGACTTCAATAAGTCATCGGGCAAAATCGTTAAGCAGTCGGGATTTTTGAAAGGAAACGTTGTCTTTGATATTGCCTTCCCAGCCTTTCATGGACAAAATGGAGAAGACGGAACTTTCCAGGGATTATGTGAAATGCTAAACGTTCCCTACGTCGGTTGTGATGTGACGTCATCCGCCCTCACCATGGATAAAGTTTTAACCAAGATGATCTATAAAGCCAATAATATTCCAACGGTTGATTTTGTTTATTTTAATTTGAATGAATGGCGAGTCAATAAAAAAAACGTTATTCAGCAAATAAAATCTTTAGGTTGGCCAGTCATTATCAAACCAGCCCGACTTGGTTCTTCAATTGGAATTTCCAAAGCAAAAAATCAAAAAGAACTTGAGTTTGCCATAGAAGTTGCCCTTCATTACGATGAAAAAGTAATTGTGGAAAAAATGATAGAGAATTTAATGGATGTCACGTGTTGTTTGATCGGTAATGACAACCCTACCCCGTCTCTCCTCCAAGAATCGGTTTTTGGGAGCGCGTTTTTTTCCTATGAAGATAAATATCTTAAAGGCGGCGGAGCACAAACCGGTAACGCTACCCAAAGTATTATTATCCCAGCCCGACTTGATAAAAAAATTACTAAAGAAATTCAAGATGCAGCGATTAAAGCTTATCAAGTAATCGGATGTTCCGGCATCGCTCGGGTTGACTTCCTTTATGATAAAAAAACAAAGAAATGGTATGCAAATGAGATCAATACTTTGCCTGGAACTTTATATCATCATCTCTGGAAAAAAACAGGAATTGAATTCGAGGATCTGCTTAAAAAACTGATCAGTTTTGCTGAAGAAAAATATCAAAAGAAAAAACAGATAACTTATACTTTCAATTCCAATATTTTAACTCAAGCTTCATCAACTAAACTTTCGCTTAAAGGAATTTAATTTAATTTTACCAATCTTCCTTGTTCTCTTGCCTTTTCAAACATAGCTGAAAAAAACCATATTGAGAGGCTCAAGTAAATAATGTTTAAAGTAAAGCTAATATATAGATTGCTCATATTAATTGAATTTTTAGATAATATATTTCTCATCTCTTCAAATAAATATGAGGAGGGAAGAAGTAATGCTATTGACTGCGCCCAAGGTGGTAAGGCGGAAATCGGATAAAAAACACAAGAAAAAGGTTGAGTGACTAAGAATATTGCCCAAGCCAATTCTTGAACCCGATATCCAAATCTCATGATTACTCCAATCACAAAAAAACCAACACTCCAACCAACCAATAAAAGGTTTAGTAAAAGAAAAGGTAAATATAATCCAAAAGAACTGATTAGATTAAATTTAAAATAAAAATACCCCACGATCATTAAAGATAAAATTGTAAAAAATATTTTTATAGTATTTAAAAGAACAATTGATACTAAAAATTCTGCTTTTGTTAATGGGGAAGAAAAGATATTAATTAAATTTTTATTCCAGACTTCATCCAAAAAAACAATAGAAATTTCTGTTTGCGTGCGGGCGAGAATTTGCCACATTATTACCGATCCGAGGATAACTGTCAAAACCGATAAAGAGTTTGAAAGATTTTGTTGAAAGTAACTCATCGTAATACCCCAGATGGTAATTTCCAATATCGGCCAACCAAAACTGCCCATTAATCTATCCATATTTCTTGGCCATACATAAAGATGTCGTATTACTATTGCTAAAATTCTTCGGTAACTCATATTTTTTCTCGGGCAACTTTTATAAAAAAATCTTCTAATGTCGGTTTATCAATTGTAATTTGAGAATATTTTAGTTTAGCTAAGGATAATCTTCCTAATAATTGGCCAACTTTATATTCATCTAAGCTTATGACTATTTCTTTGTTTTCAATAAAATAGCTATATTTATAATTTTCCAACAAAGTTTTTACTTTGTTATTTTCTACCGCGAACAATAACCTTACCTTACAAAATTTAATTTTCTGGGCAAGTTCTTCAGGAGTATCTTCGGCAATAATTTTTCCATGGCTTAAAAATATTACTCGATCACAAAGCTCTGTTATTTCCGTCATGTTGTGGGAAGTAAATAATATCGACGTGTTTTCATTTTTAACACGATTAAGAATAATTTTACGAATAATGTCAGCAATATCTGGATCCAAGAATGCAGTTGGTTCATCGAGCAACAACAATTTTGGACTGTTGATAAAAGCTTTGCAAAGATATAATCTTGTCTGTTGCCCAGAAGAAAGATCGTTAACCAATTTATCTTTTAATTCCGTAAGTTTAAATTCATCCATCAACTTTTTTACTTTTTCTTTATAATCGTCTACTTCATAAAGTCGGGCAAATGTGTACAAATTCTCAATTACTTTTAATGTCCAGGGCATATTTATATATGAAGCGGAAAAATTTATTTTTTTTAAAATACTGATTTTGTTTTCTTCAAACGGTAGGTCGAAATATTTTATTATCCCTGATGTAGATGTTGTTAAACCTAACAACATATCGATAGTTGTAGTTTTTCCAGCCCCATTTGGGCCGAGCAAACCCAATATTTCTCCTTCTTTCAGCTCAAAGGAAACATCGTTTACAGCAACAAATGAACCAAATCTTTTTGTCAAGTTTTTTACTTGTAGAACAGCCATAAAGTCATTATATCACGGAGTCACGATCCTTTGTTCCAAGCTAAAGATGCGTTTTTCATGGTTATCTAATTTACTATTAGATCGTTTGTTTTGTTCTGTCAAAACAGTATGTTCTTCTTCAAATTTATTATATTTTCCAATTAACCAGTCAAGCTTATCAAAAATCTTATCTTTAAAATCCTTAAATTCTTTTTTAAAATCATCAACTGGTTCTAATTCAAAATTAACATATTTGGTCATTCTATCAATCCTTGTATTTAATCTTGATTCAGTTTCATTTAAATCCTTCTTTGTTGCAAATCCTAACAAGTCTTTCTTTGTTACAAACGTTTTTTCTAATTTTCTCACATCCGCATCAGTGATCATAGGTTTTAATTTAAACAAATAATTAATAATTATTCAATCTTAAAAT
>JBBTYO010000040.1:5036-6529 GCA_038061735.1 Patescibacteria group bacterium | reverse complement strand
CATAGCTCTTAATAAAAAGAGCTTGCCAAGTAATGAGTTGATAAACTGTGTTTTTCATGATTATAGGATAATAAGTATAACGAAATATTTGAAGTTGTCAAGAGTGAAAAAACAGGATACAATTGTTACATTGTTTCATTGCTAAATTGTTATATGAAAAAACTAAATATCGAACATACTCCAGAAAAAATTGGTGAAATTGTTGAGCTTTATGGTTGGGTAGAAACAAAACGAGACCATAAAAAGATCGTCTTCATTGATCTTCGTGATCGTACCGGAACTGTCCAGGTTGTTGGTGGCGAAGAATTCAAAGCTTTATCTGAAGAAGATGTTGTTTATATTAAGGGATTGGTTAAGAAACGTCCAGATAAGATGATTAATCCAAAATTAAAAACCGGAACGATAGAAATCGAGGCTAAAGAATTAAAAATTCTAAATAAAACTAAAACTCTTCCCCTACCAGTTAATGGTGACGGCCATGACATCGACGAAGAAGTCCGACTTAAATATCGTTATCTTGATATTAGACGGCCAAGAATGTATAAAAACCTGGCCTTAAGATCAAAGTTTATCGATCTCATCCGCCAATATCTTTTTAACAAAGAATTTTTGGAAATAGAAACTCCGATTTTAAGCGAAACAACTCCGGAAGGAGCTCGTGATTTTATCGTTCCTTCCCGTCTTCAATTGGGAAAATTTTATGCCCTTCCTCAATCGCCTCAGCAATATAAACAGCTTTTGATGGTCGGTGGAGTTGAAAAATATTTTCAGATTGCCCGCTGTTTCCGTGACGAAGACCCTCGCGCTGACCGAGCCTACGGAGAATTTACTCAACTGGATTTGGAAATGAGTTTCGTGGAGCGGGAAGACGTAATGAAATTAGCTGAAAATCTTTTTATTGAAGTTTATGAAAAGTTAAAAGTGCCGATTAAACAAAAACCTTTTCCAATATTCACCTATGCTGAAGCAATAAAAAAATTCGGAGCTGATAAATTCGATTTGCGAACTGAAGAAGATAAAAAAAATAACGTTCAGGCTTTTGCTTGGGTCGTTGATTTTCCATTCTTCGAAAAGACAACAGAGGACGGTTGGACATTTACTCATAATCCTTTCTCTGCCCCAAAACCAGAATTCATGAAAGATTTAACAGAGAAAAAAAATATTGGCAATATTTTAACTACTCAATACGATTTGGTTTGCAACGGCTATGAAGTCGGTGGCGGAAGTATTCGAAATCACACTCCAGAAGGGTTAAAAGCAGTATTTGAAATTATGGGATTAAGCGAAGATGAAATAAACTTAAAATTTGGACATATGATCGAAGCTTTGGGTTACGGTGCACCCCCTCATGGTGGCATTGCACCGGGTATTGACCGGTTACTCACCTGTATCACTGGCGAAACCTCTATCCGCGAAGTGATCGCCATGCCAATGACCTCAGGTGGAAGAACTGCCATCATGAAAGCTCCATCAGTCGTTAAGGAAGAAAAACT
>JBBTYO010000040.1:0-4936 GCA_038061735.1 Patescibacteria group bacterium | reverse complement strand
GGTGATTCGTATTATTTTCATATCTTTGCCTACAACAGGGAATTAATAAACAAAACAGCCCCGTCAATAAAAATTAATGTCAACCCAATTCCCTATCTCAAGTTACCTTATTATCCTGAAGTCACCGCTGAAGCAATTTATTTAGTTGACCTCCCATCATTTACACCAATTTTTTCCCGTAATGAAAATTTGAAACTTTTTCCTGCATCAACTACCAAGATATTGACCGCTTTGGTCGCCTACGATGTCTATAAGCCCGATCAGGTAATTACTGTCAAAAAAACCATTGATGATGGTCAGGTAATGGGGCTTGTAATTGGCGAAAAAATCACGTTTGAGAATATCCTTTATGGAATGCTCGTTTATTCCGGAAATGATGCCGCCTACGTCTTAGCTGACAATTATGGTTATCAAAAATTTATTGACCTGATGAATGCAAAAGCAAAGTCACTGGGAATGAAAAACAGTCAGTTTGTCAATCCTAATGGACTTGATTCTGCGTCTCAATACTCATCGGCCTTTGATCTTAGTTTAGCCGCCAGAGAACTTCTCAAAAATCCCTATTTAGCAAAAATTGTTTCGATAAAAGAAATAACAATTTCTGATGTTGATTTCAAATATTTTCACAGGTTAGAAAGTGTCAATAAACTCTTAGGTGAAATCCAGGGACTTGGGGGACTCAAAACCGGTTACACAGAAAATGCTGGAGAAAACCTTGTTTCGTTTTATAAAAAAAACGGTCATCAGTTCGTAATTGTTATCTTAAAAAGTTTAGATAGGTTTGACGATACGAGAAATATAATTAGCTGGATAGAGGCGAATGTAGGCTACCAAAATGTTAAATATTAATTCTTCACTGCCGGCACATATCCCACAAAGTCCCCTTCTCCCAAAAATACGTAGACCGGCTGAAGATAGTTTTGATAGATGTCCGGATCAAAGTAACCAAGCTTCATACTCTTTATTAAAATATCTTTTTGCCCCTGAGTACCGGCAACAACAAACCCCATACCGCTATTTAGTTCCGACCATGCTTCTTCCCCAGTTTTAACCCTATAGGCACCGACCTGTTCTTCGGACTTTTCAAAAAAAGCTATCTGGCTTTTTATAATTTGAAAGTCTGCTCCTTGAAAAAGCATAACTACATAATTTTGACTATTAAAAAATTTTGGTGTTACAATGGAAAAATCATCAATGTTTGGCCGATAAAAATCAACTTCAACCAATTGGGCTTGAGAACTTCTTTCCACATTAACAAAATTTTGGTTGATTGGATTAAATTTTAAATAAATTACGTTTGTGGTTCCTTTTCCCAGCTCATCCGGATAACGTCCGATCTTTTTTAAAAAATCGACCGCCTTATTTTCAATAACTGATTTCGTAGGGATGGTTAACTGAGGGGAAGAAAATAATCCACTATCAACTTTTCTATCAAATTTAAAATTAAAATTAGAAATATCGATTGTCAAAGTTTTTTCTGCATCGGTAAAAGTGGCCGTTTTTCCAACTAATTGATACTTAATTACTTCTGTATCAAATCCAAAACTTTTAGCAATTAGGTATATTTTTTCACTGTAACCGAAACGGGGATTATATTGTGGCAGGAAATAAACTTTAGCCGTATCGGTAGCGGTTACTGGCTGGCCTTCAATCGTATCTAAGGTAAATTTTAAACCTGCGCTTGATGAAGATTTAGGTATCTCCGGAAGGCTAACTTTTCCAAAAATTGGATTAGTATAGGTAATTATATCTTTATTCGAATCTAAATAGATTAAAGTCAATTTAATTGAATAAAAGAAAATTAAAAAAATAAGGCAAAATAAAATAAAATAAGGTAAAAATTTTCGGAAATAATAAGACAGTTCAGTTAAGGACATATAATCATATTACAACAAAATCTACTCTTTGCAGCATTCAAAAATCTTAACGATAAATTTATTGATTTGTTTAAGCAGGTCGTTTCTAACGTAATTGAAAAAACTTTTTGCTATATTGTTTAATTTCATACTTACAAAATAATGTCATTCCCGCGTAGGCGGGAATCCAGAACTCCTGGATCCCCGTTTTCACGGGGATGACAAACAAGTTTTAACTTATTTTAAATAATAATATTACTGTTAATAACAGTGCAATAGTAATAATTACTCTTTGATAAGGAAAAAAAACTTTACCACGATTAATTTTTCTTAAAATTATATCTGATATCAATGATAAAAAAATTGTTATTAAACCAATCGCTAAGACGTCATTAATCCCTAATCTTTTTGCCAACAATAATCCTCCTCCAATTGTGATAATGCATGCCGGACACATAAGTCTTATGATAAAATTTATCAATATAAATTGCAATCTCTAGAACAAAATGAAACCTTGTTTATTATTCTTATCCTGTAAAAATATTAAAGAAGCGGATAAAATTTCTTATAAATTATTAAGTGAAAAACTAATTGTTTGTGCTAAAAAAATGCCAATTAATTCTTCCTATTTATGGAAAAATAAAATAGAATCCTCTCAAGAAGTTTTGCTAATTATGGATTCAATTGAGGAAAATTTTGAAAAAATTGACCTAGAAGTTAAAAAACTTCACAGTTATAAAACTTATAATTTGGTAATGACAAAAGCTAACAAGATTAATAAACAAGCTTTAAACTGGCTTCAAAATAATTTACTACTATGAATGTCATTCCCGCGTAGGCAGGAATCCAAGCGTCTGGATCCCCGTCTTCACGGGGATGACACAAAAATCCTTCCGATTAAACATGCTGAAATGATATAATTTCTTTGGTTTTGTCGGGGTGGCGAAATGGTATACGCGCAAGCTTGAGGGGCTTGTGGTCGCAAGACTGTGCAGGTTCAAGTCCTGTCCCCGACACTAATCATTTTCTCTTAATCGTATAAACATACGGATAGTACAAGAACAAAGCTGGTGGATCATCCTGAATAATTTTTTGAAATTCCTGGTAGATTTTGTTTCTTTCTTCAATATTGATAGTAGATCGAGCTTCCTCCAATAATTTATCAATTTTAACATTAGCATAATTACTGATATTCCCTTCTTGCTGAGTCGAATGCCAAAAATAATATTGATCCGGATCTTGAGGAATTTTCCAAAAAACCAATAAAAGATCAAACTTATCCGGACGATCGTAGGTAATCATATTAATATCCAAATTTAGGCCGGTTTTTTTAATTTCGCCGGCAATACTATCTGCTACATCATAGTAATCGTAAGACGTTAATAAATTTATTTTAGCCGATCCAGTTGACGTAATCTCATTCTTAATAATTTTTGTTGCTGTATCTATATCATAAATATTTGTTTTTAAGTTGGGATTATAAGCCCAAGATATCGGGGGAATTGGTCCTCGAGCAATTTCGCCAAAATCGGCTAATTTTTGGTAATCAATCATCATGGAAAAAGCATCCTTAATATCCTTATTGGTAAAATTCTTTTCTCTATTATTAAAAAATAAAGTTAACAGTCGACTGTAATCGACCGCTTTAATTATTTGGCTATTTTTCCAATTTGTAAAAGTATCAGCAACCGACTTTTTTGTTAAAGTCATTTTGTTAATTTCTCCTTTTTTGTATGACGTAACCAAATCTGATTCATTATTGTAAAATTTATATTTGATTGTAATTAAATCCTTCGTGTTTGGAACAAGGGTTAACTCTACCAACGAACCATTAAGGATTTTGTATTTGCCTAATCTATAAAAACCGGCAATCCCGATTAAAGGCGGACGAATTAAGGGCTTGCTTAAATAGGTCGGAAAAATACCTAAAGGCTTATTCAAATAAAAATCTAATACATTTTTATCAACTACTTTCATTTTCACATCACTAAATTGATAGTTAATATCTGATGCTGTAAATTTTTTATCATCATTCCAAAGGAGGTTGTTTTTTAAATAAAATCGGTATTTTTTTCCTTCGTCTTTGACTTCCCAGGAATTTGCCAAAACAGGAACAATCTCCCCTTTTTCATTAATGGTTACCAAGCCATTGGAAACTTTTGTCATTATCTCATCAGGTAGATTGGTAAAATCGTAGTTGCCGACTAATCCAATGATCTCCTGCTTATTAAAGATTGATTTTAAATATGGAGAAACTGACAAAAAGCCAATCAAACTGATAAAACCGATAAAAAAACTCATCAAAATCAATCGCGAGTATTTTTTAACAAACTCTAAAAATAACCAATAATAATAACGAAAAGCTTTTTTGTTCATTTAACAAAAAGATTTATCAAAGAAACCACTAAAAAAATAACAATAAAAATTGTCGTCAACCAAAGGATTATTTTTTCCATGCCCCGTCTTGTCTGGAACATTTCTCCTCCCCCACCCCAAGCACTACCTAATCCTGCCCCTCTTCCCTGAATTAAAATAAATACTACAATTAAAACGCTGAAGATGATATTGAGAATCAAAAGAAAATTCTTCATATTATTTTTTCTAATAAATTGATAATAGTGGAAATTGAAAAAGATGAAATAAAGATATTTAGTGTCCTTGATATCTTCATTTCATTGACTACGAGACTAAAAAATTTTAGTCCTGGAAAAGTCCATTCTTTGACGGTGATTAGACTAAATCTATCAAACAAAAAAAACAAAACTGCCGAATAAAATATCACCGAAACTAAACCTAAAGAAATAATATTTAACGGCAACAAAATTAATTTACTGATCGGCAAAACTAAATAATAAACTGCCGCAATCAATAAGGCAGCTTTTAGATAGATCATTGGATCTTGTTTTATTGCAAAACCTTTATTCCAAAGTGCAGTAAGGAATATTGCTACTCCGGAAAAAATTATCATCCTCAGTATTTTTTTCATATCTCTATTTTAAAACTATCTAAAAAAGCTTGATATCGTATTTTTTCGACTTGGGAGTCCCCGAAAAGGGGAGGGTTCCCACGGAGAAATAAAA
>JBBTYO010000039.1:0-2041 GCA_038061735.1 Patescibacteria group bacterium | reverse complement strand
GTTGGACTTGTAACTGCCTGCATTTTTGCCGATTTTGGAAATCACGTTTGGGTAATTGGACATACTAAAGAAAAAATTACCCGTTTAAAAAGCGGTGACCCAATTATTTATGAACCGGGATTAAAAGAACTGTTACAAAAAAATATTCAGGCAAAAAGAATTTTTTTTACTTTAGACTATGAAAAAGCTATCCCCGAATCAGAGATAATTTTTATTACCGTTGGCACTCCCCCAAAAGAAACAGGTGAGGCTGATTTAACGGCAGTTATTGAAGTCGCCCGCAATATAGGAAAAAACTTAAAAAGTAAGTTTACGGTTATCTCCTGTAAAAGTACCGTCCCTGTTGGCACAAACAAAAAGATAGAAGTTATTATCAGTAAACATAAATCTAAGCAGGCTGATTTTGCCGTTGCATCAGTCCCCGAATTTTTGCGGGAAGGTACAGGAATTTCTGATACTATCAATTCCGATCGAGTAGTCATTGGGTCTGATAATAAACGAGCTATTGAAAAACTTATAGAGCTTCATAAACCAATTAACGGAAAAAGAGTAATTACAAATTTAGCTTCGGCTGAGATGATTAAATATGCATCTAATGTTTTCTTGGCTAATAAAATATCTTTTGCCAATCTCATTTCGTTTTATTGTGAAAAGACAGGCGCTAATGTTGTTGAAGTTTTGACTGGAGTTGGAATTGACGCACGGATCGGTAAAAAATTTTTAAACCCCGGTCTTGGATATGGCGGATCTTGTTTACCAAAAGACGTAAAAGCATTTCTAGATATTGGAAAAAGGTCTTTGGTCGATGTTCAGTTACTTACAGCAATTGAAAATATAAACACAAAAGCTCAAGAGAATTTTTTGGAAAAAATCATTAAGCATTCTCCGGGGAAAAAAGTCGCCGTCTGGGGACTAAGTTTTAAACCTAATACCGATGATATTAGGTTTGCTCCCTCTGTTTTTATAATTAAAAAGCTATTGGAGCAAGGCTTTCAAATAAATGTTTATGATCAAGAAGCAATTAATAATATTAAAAAAATATTTGCTGACAAAATTTCCTATAGCAAGAATCCATATCAAACCGTAGATAAGGTTGATGCCTTAATAATTATCACCGAATGGAATGAATTTAGGCAAATTGATCTTAATAAAGTAAAAAAGCAAATGGCTAATCCAACTATTTTTGATGGAAGAAATATTTATGAGCCAATTGAAATGAAGAAACTGGGATATAAATATTATTCTGTTGGAAGACCATAATAATGAAAATATTAATCACTGGCGGTGCCGGATTTATCGGTTCTCACTTGACTAAATCTCATCTTTCAAAAAATGATGAGGTTATTGTCATTGATAATTTTACCACTGGTAATAAAAAAAATCTTAAATCTGAAATAAATAATAAAAACCTAAAAATAATCGAAGGAGATATTGTTAATTTTAATTTTTCTGAACTACCAAGTTTTGATATTATCTATGATCTTGCTTCTCCTGCTTCGCCTCGTGATTTTGAAAATTTATCAATAGAGATTCTTAAAACCAATAGTCTCGGTTTAATTAATATCCTGGATTTTTTTGTAAAAAGCGGTAGCAAAACATTAGTCTTTTCCTCAACTTCCGAAGTTTATGGTGATCCGCTGGAGCATCCACAAAAGGAAAGCTACTTTGGTCATGTTAATCCAGTTGGCCTTCGCTCTTGTTACGATGAAGGTAAAAGATTTGCTGAAGCCCTGATGATGGTCTACTTTAGAAAATATAAAAAGGATATCAGAATTGCCCGTATTTTTAATACTTATGGACCTTATATGAAAAAAGATGATGGCCGGGTTGTTTCTAACTTTGTCAATCAAGCTATTAATAACCAACCGCTGACAATTTACGGCAATGGGTCCCAAACCCGTTCCTTATGCTATGTTTCAGATATGGTTGAGGGGCTTTTCTCCTTAGCAACAACTAATAATCTGGCTGGAGAAATAATTAATATTGGGAATCCTAATGAAAAAACTATTTTAGAAATAGCTGATATAATAAAAAAATTGAC
>JBBTYO010000038.1:0-4506 GCA_038061735.1 Patescibacteria group bacterium | reverse complement strand
TAGGTTTTAATTTAAACAAATAATTAATAATTATTCAATCTTAAAATACTATAAAACTAATGTCTACCGCTTATAACCTACAAAAGTGTGTTTTTAGATTGTTAGAAAAGAATAATTTTGACGATAGATATCTTTCAGGATAATATATAATGGTGACTATGATAAACGTCATGAAAAAAGCCGCGACTGAAGCTGGGACTATCCTCCTAAATTACTATAAGAAGAATTTGACTTTAAACTATAAGACTTCTCACAAGGATTTTTATACTATAGCAGATGTTGAAAGCCAAAAAGCTATTAAAGAAAAAATTACTAAACTTTTGCTTAAAAAAGGTATAGATGAATCAGAAATCGGTTTTATCGGTGAAGAAAATCTGATCTCCGGTAATCATAAAAAACACCTCTTCGTTATCGATCCGCTTGACGGTACTGTCAACTTTGCTTTTGGATTTGATTTCTTCAGTATTTCAATTGCTTACTTTTATAATGGTGTTTTAACCTCCGGCTTAATTTACCAACCAACGAACAAAAGTTATTATTATGCAACTAAGGGTAAAGGCGCTTTCAAAAATGGAAAGCCTTTAAAGTTAGCCTATAAACTATTAAAACAATGCTTGGTTAGCGGGCTTATTAGTTCAAGGCCTGAGGTATATACTAAACTCTTTAAAATATATGAAAATTTATATCCCCACGTGGCTGGATATCGAAATCTTAACTCCATGGCTATTGATAACTGTTTACTCTCAGAAAATGTCTTTAACATCGTTATTAACGGTCATACGTTTATTTGGGACATATCCGCGGCAAAGCTGATCCTCGAAGAATCTGGAGGTATCATGATGGATTTTAAAGGCCTACCAATCAACTTTGATCTGAATCACCCTACGCTGGCATACGATGTCATCTCCTGCCATCCAAGGCTAAAAAATGAAATTCTTAGTTTTTTCACACTCCTCTCAACCTTAAAAGAATAGAGAAGTACTACGTAATTAATTAATAACTATTACTTTTAGGTCTTCATGACAATATAAACTATTGAATTTAATAGGGGATTAGCTTCCATAAAACCAAGTTAAGAGTTACCAGCCGGAAAAGGGAAGAAAAGGAAACAATTTCCAATTATCAATTTTCAATTTACAATAAATAAAATTAATTATTACCAATTTAGATTGTTATGTCAACTTGCCACTCCTCTCCTTCCAGTCGTGGTTAACGTCGTAAAAGCTCCATTTTACGACGTTGTATATATTCCTTTCTCCGACTATATATATTCATTAATGCGCCAATCTGTTGAAATTGCGGATTTTTGTAAATATCTTCTGGAGAACAAGATCTCTCCCTTCTCCAGAATTAAGTCTGATTAACTCGTTGATTCGTTAAACTCGCAAACGGCTTTATTAATAAATAATTGCATTACTTAACCACTTCTCTCGACTGCTAACGTCGGACTAATTATTTAGCCTGTCTTAAAGTCCCAAACTATATATTTTGAAGCTAAAATATCAGATTTAGTGTATATCTGCTTAGAGAGGAGCTATTAACCGCAAAGTTTATTAATATTTAGAGCGTATTTATAATCTAAATTGTTAATTTAGCCTCGATTTTTTGGATCTATCCACATACTTGAATCCATACTATCCGGAGTATAGTGACAATCTATTTCTCTATTATTAGCCTCAAAAAAAATTGTTTGGATCGTTTTAATAATTAATCTTTAATATTTAACATTTAGTTATATCCTATAGTTTTATTACGTCCGTACGTTTATAATTACTATAGGTTATTTATTCACGTTCGTAGAAATACCACTACCCTCTCCCCGACTTCATCTCGTCGAAGTTTAGCGAAGGCGGGCTTTACCAACTTAAGGATAATAAAGTAATAATTAATACGAAGGCCCATACGCTCACATACTCTCTGATCGTTTCTTCAAATAATTTTTCATCAATATGATGGTGAATGATTCCCGTGACACTATAGTAAGTTGCCGTCAAAAAAAGTGCATATACAGCCGTTTTTAATGGAATAAAAGACATTATTAAACCTGTTTCTATCATTAATAAAGCTGTGAATAAAGCATAGGTTAAAACCTCCTTGTCAAGCTGGCGATTAAGTCGGATTGACCAAAATAACTGAAGACTCAATAATAAAGCGCTTATCCCCGTTCCAATTATATTAATCAAAAAATTATATTTAAAAGAAAAAAGGACATTATAAAATAGAAATGAAACTACCGCCTGATAAAAAAAATTGATTGAAAAAGCAGCCCGATAGAGCTGTAGGTTCTTCTCTACTCCCACGTTAAAAACATTGGCACAAAGCAAAACGGCATAAATTGACACTTCATAAATAAAAATGAATGGCAGTCTGGTTAACCATCGACCAGGAAAAAGAAAATAAAATAAATAAAAAAATAAAGTAATTAATTCGGGCATTAAAAAGAGTCCAAACCAACTAATTTTCTTTATTCCTTCCAGTAAAGAAAAATAACTTAATAGATAAGTAGTTATGATAAAAACTGGTAGGAAAAAAGGGGCTTTATCAAAATTGAAAAACGTAGAAAAAAGCATTAACAAGCCTAAAATAGAAACGGAAATGACCAAACGAATTCTCTTGTCAATTTTTATTGCTTTTTTTTCGAAAAATTGTCTTAAAGATTTTAAATTAAACATACGATGGTTTTTTTCTTTATAAACTTTATTAACTTAAGTTGGTATAAACCCGTTGGACATCATTTAAGTCTTCTAAGGCTTCAATAAGATCTAAAACTTTTTTTTCTTTATCTAAATCCAGTGCAACTGGAGTTGTTGGTAAATAATCAACCTCTGCCAAGTCATATTTTATATTATTTAAATGGGTTTTTAGTAAGCCAAAATTACTAAAAGGGAAGAAAACAAAAAAATGGCTGTCATCTTCATTTATATCAAAGGCCTGCAATTCTTCTCCGATCTTAAAAACCGCTTCTTCATTAACCTCTGTCTTCATAAAACTAACAAAGGCACATTTATTAAACAAATATGATACTGAGCCAGGAATGCCAAGTTTACCGGAATTTTTTTCCAAAAAATTCCTAATCTCAGATGTTGTTCTGTTTGAATTATCAGTCGTAGATAGGATTAGTAAAAAAACACCATATGGACCAAAGCCTTCATAGATCACCTCTTTTAACGTTATTCTGTTAGGTCCAAATCCTTTTTCAATTGCCCGTTTAATATTTTCCTTAGGAATATTGAAGGACTTGGCTTTATCAATTGCTAAACGAAGTTTAACATTGTGATCAAGCTCAATTCCCCCACCTTCTATGACCGCGATTGTGATTAAGTGAGACATTTTGGCAAAGACATTTGCTTTTATCTTGTCATTTATGCCTTTTTTCCTTTTGATATTAGCCCATTTTGAGTGTCCTGACATATTTTCCTTCATTATACTTGACAATTAGCAATTTTAAAATATACTAGGGTCTATCACATATGAAAGACGTTTCTAATCTTGAAAAACAGGCGATAAATAATGCGATGAATGGTCAATGGATTGATGCTATAAAATTTAATGAGGATATTATTAAAGTTGATAAGAAAAATATTGAGGCTTATTTAAGATTGGGATTTGCATATCTTCAGATAAATAAAATAAAAAAAGCAAAACAATATTATTCACAGGCCTTAAAAATTCAACCAAATAATAATTTTGTTAAAAAAAATCTTGAAAGAATAAAGATTTTGGATTCTAAAAAATTGACTTCATCAAATATAACTCCGCTCGATCCTTTACTTTTTGTCGATATTCCCGGTAAGACAAAAACTGTCAGCTTGGTTAACTGTGGTCCAAAAAGCGTTCTGGCTAAATTAACGGTTGGACAGAGGGTTTTTTTAATCAGCAAAAAACGAAGAGTTGAAATAAGAACGGAAGATAAAGAATATACCGGTTGTCTTCCTGATGATCTTTCAAAGCGACTCGCCATATTTATTAAAAATGGCGGTATTTTCTCTGTTTATATTAAGGAAACCTCCCTAAAGAATATCACCGTGCTTATTAAAGAAGAAAAAAAGGGCGCTAAAATGATCAGGTTTATAGCTTTTCCAGCAAATTCGAATATTAATCTTTCCCGTTTGGAAAATTCCTCAGGTGAAGAGATAAATGAAGAAGATACGGAAGAAATTAGCCTGCTTGATTTAGAAAAACTTGCCGAAAATTTGAATAATGAAGAAAAAGAATATCTTCCATTTGACCATGAAGAAAAAAATGAAGATTCTGAAGATTAGGTTTTTTTTACGCGGTAATGGACTACTTTATTTTTGAAAAAAACTATTTTTCCCCTGACTTTTTTTCCCTGGATAATTCTGGAAATTTCCGTGGGAACATCAAAATCTTTCATAGAACGAAGTGCTAAAATAAAAGCGAGGACTAGTATGAATAAAAATGTTAGAAACATAATTAATAAGGTAATTTTAGTCTGGATTCCCGCCTCCGCGGGAATGACACCAACTAGTTCACTGCCCAGTCTTT